>NZ_JBQQBR010000019.1:0-218880 GCF_052245935.1 Nonomuraea sp. 3N208
TCTTCGCTGCCTTCGCCTACCGTCAGCGCACCGCGACCCACCCGCTCATCAAGCCCTCGCTCATGAAGAACCGGGGTTTCACTTCCGGATTGCTCGTGTGCCTGGTCGCCGTCGCCGCCGGCACCGGCCTGCTCTTCGTGCTGTCGCTGTTCCTGCAGGAGGGGCTGCACGCCAGCCCGCGGGACACCTCGCTCGGCCTGGTGCCGCTCACCCTGGGGCTCGTCGCCGCCGGGTTCGCCGCCATGGGCGGCCTGGTCGCCAAGCTCGGTCGCACCCTCGTCTTCATCGGCCTGGCCGTCGACCTCGTCGGTTGCGGTTGGGTTCTGGTCCTCGTCGCTTACTCCGGGACGAACGTCAGCCTCTGGGCGCTGGCCCCGGCGTTCTTCGTCATCGGCGTCGGCGCGGCAGGTGACATGAAGCATCCCGGCCCAGCCGTGACACAACCCCGCGTCCACCATCCCCCACTCGTCCCAGGGACGGGCCAGGGTCTCGTGCAGGGCTCGGACCGCCGCCTGCCGCCATTCGGGCCGGTCGACGGCCTGCCCCGCGAGGAAGAGCGCCCGTGCGACACCTGGCGTGCCGTAACACCAGGCGGGGCGGATGGGCGGCGCCGCCGGGAGCGTGCGGCTGTACGCGGTCGGAACCGTGCGATCGTGCGCTTCCGGCTCCGTGTGGCCGTGCGTCTCCGGTTGCGCGTGGCTGTGCGTCCGCACGCCGGCCCGGCAGAGTTGCTGCCGCAACGTCACCGTGCGCGGCCACGACCCGCCGTCTTCCCAGGCCAGCAGCCAGCCCGCCACGCGTTCCATGGCCTGCTCGTGGCCGGGCAGCCGGAGTCCCTGCAAGTACGCGACCGCCAGCAGCGCCAGCGGCCCCGGGATGCCGTGCGCGAGCCCCAGGTTGAAATGCCCGTCACCGGCCGGCGCCCCGCTGAACGGCGCGTGCGGCACCAGCCAGCCCGGCACCGGCGTGCCCGTCACCTCGATGGGCTCGGTCAGCGCGATCAGGTAGGACAGCGGCTCGGTGTCCCCGTACGACAGCACCACGCGGCCCAGCCCCGTGAGCCCCTCGATGACGTCGTACGCGCTGAACGCCACCCCCGCCCGGCCGGGTTCCAGCCGGGACAGCTCCGCCTCGGCCCGCTGCCGCGCCATCTTCCGCACGATCGACTCCGCCCGCCCCAGAAGGGACGCGTAGTCGCCCGGCTGGGCGACGGCCGCCCGCGTCGCGAACAGCAGTGCCGGCAACCCGTCGAACAACGCGTGCCTCCCGGCCTGCGCACCGGCCGCGGCCGCCAGGAACGCGTGGGCGTGTTCGCGCCACCCGAGCTCACTGTGCAGCAACGCCACCCCGAGGAACCCCTCGTTGAGCGACATCGCATGACACACCAGTGGCTGCCGGCCGTCCAGGAGCCGGTCGGTGTTGGCCGAGGCCACCCGTGACACCTCGACCGGGTCGGCCAGCCGCCGCGCCACCTCCTCGACGATCTCGGCGACCCGGATCGTTTCCGGCCCCGTCATGCCCGGTGCCTCGCCCGGTCACGCAGCGCCTGGACGACGCCGCGGGCGATCGCGTACGAGGCGCCCTCGGACGGCTTGGACACGCCGATCAGCCGGTTGTGGTGCATGTGCAGGAGTGCCGGCAGCGGCGTCCTGCGGCGCAGGGACCTGATCAGCTCGCCGTACTCGGCGGCGACCCGCCTCCGCGGCCCCCAGATCTCCAGCAGCCGAGGATCGGGCTCCGCGAGCGTCTCCACCGCAGCACGCCGGACCGATTGGAACGCACGATGGTGCTCGTCCAAGGGATAGGCGGCCAGCAGCCACTCCTCCCAGCCAGGACCGTGGAAGGACTGCGCCAGGTCGGCGTAGTTCGCGGCGGCCAGCAGCTCAGGCGTCATGTCCAGCCCCACGCCCAGCTGCGCGAGCACGGCGTCGCTGTCCGCGGCGAACAGCCGCTCGGCCGTCTCCAGCGCCTCGGTGCCGCCGTACCGATCGACCTCCGGCTCGTACGTGTCCAGCACCAGCGAACGCGCGAGCCCGGCCCGGCACAGGTCCGCCGCCCAATCGTGCACCAGCGGAACCACCTCCCGATTCAGCGCCCCAGGCTCCCCGTGGAACCGGATGCGCAGATGAGGTCCCGGATCGAAGTACCGGATGAAGAACCAGCGATCCACCGACTCGGGCAGCGCCGCCCGCAACACCGGCAGCCGCTGCCTGATCAGATCCGTGTGCCGGTCCGCCGACGCGTACAGCTTCGCGTACACCCATTCCCCGCCCGGGTGGTGCCGCGGCGGCGGCGCGGTCACCCTGGCCGCCGTGCGGACCGGCGGCTCCGGCGCGGTCGAGCGAAGCGTCACGGTCAGCTCGTTGGCGCGGCCGCCCAGCCAGCCCGTACCGAACCCGTCACCGCCCGGCGCCTCCACCAGCAGCGTGCTCGGCCTGCGGGCCAGCTCGTGCCGGAACACCTCGCGGTGCAGCGGGGCGTCCAGGTCCGAATAGTACGCCGGTGACAACACCTGAGTTAACGCCGTGACCTGGGCGTCAAGCCTTGCTCCATCACTATGACCTCGGCTCCTTCGAGGACCCGTACAAGGTGCTGGAGGGCGCTCGGCCGTAGGTCCTCCTGTAGAGGCAGGCAAAGCGGCCCAGATGCATGAAACCCCAACGGGTGGCCACTTCTGTGACAGTGGTCAGAGCGCCTGTCTGGGCGATGCGTATCAGGTCGGCATGGGCATGCGCCAGTCGTACCTGGCGCAGGTAGGCGAGAGGCGTAGTTTGCAGGTGATTGCGAAAATCGTGTTGCAGAGTGCGGACGCTGACCCTGGCCGCTGCGGCGATGTCTCGCAAGGAGATGTATTCATCCGCGTGTTCCTCGCAGTATCGCTGCGCTCGGCGCAATGCCGCTGGCCTGGAGGCGGCGTCAGGATCGCCGAGGATGGGCGAGTAGTCGTGCGGCTGCGAGTCCACAAGGGTGTGCAACAGAAATTGCTCGAAGTGATGCCCGGCCAAGGGCGAGGCCATGAACGGTAGCCTGTCGTCCGCGATCACCAGCGACAACATGGTGAGGACTCCGCCGAAAGCACTGTCACAGGTAATAGCTGGCCGGAAACAGGGGGCTTGCTTCGGAGGATCGCCCAGATAGTCGGCGAGTGTCCGCTCGACCAGCGCCGAGGGAACCTGGATGATCAATAGCTCGTGGTCGACGCTCCACCACATGTCGGACTTCTCTTGGGGCCCCACGATGACCGACGGCGCGTCGATATACTCGCCTTCGACTTTCATCTGTCCCGCGCCTCTCAGCGGAAAGTAGATATTGTAGAAGTCCGGGGCCTCCGGGACGGCGACACGGATCTCGGCTCCGTACGACAGGATGCGCACGCCGATGTTGCCCTCGTACAACTCCTTGTAGCAGCCTCCTGCCGGATGTTCCTTGATGACCTCGACGGTGTACGGCCATGAGATGCGAGACACGAAGTCTCGTATTTTTTGGAAATCGCCCGTAAAATGACCATCGGATGTCATGAATATGATCCCCTGACGTTTCGTCGACACAAGTGTTATGAATGCGAAGGCCAGGCTTCGGACGTTTCGTCAAAGTTCAAAGAATCCTGCGCTGCCCGGCAAAAGAGAAGTGCGGGCCTGCGTTGTGAAGCGGCGGAGCGCCTTCTCAACGGGGGCTTCGCGAGTGACGAACCAGGTGTTGCTCTCGCAGGACCCGAAAGGGTCCAGCCGTAAGGCCGCCTCGCAGGCGGCCTTACCGGCGCCACCGTCGACGATGTGGAAGCCAGTCGTTTTGAGAACTTGCCGCAGCGCTTCCAGGCAGTCCTCCGGCCGGGCGTTGGAGGGGTCATTCTCGCCGCAGCCGATGAGGACGGACGGGACGATCATCGGGATTGCGACGAGCTACGGTCGATGTGTTGGCACCGCCCCTTCACCCAGTCCGGATGTCGAGGAATCTGCGCAGCATCCCGGCCTCGGCTCCACGGCGTCGAGCTCAGCCGACGACGGCGGTGTAAACGGCTCGACGTGGATCTCGTCGGCACGCAGGCTGGGCGAGGTGTTTTGTCGGGTTCCCATGCGCCTGATGCGGCGATGCGCCCGATGCACCGGGAGAACATATAGCCGCCGCAGTTCCACTATGAGTACCTCAATCTCAGAACCCTTGTTCGCATCTAAGGGGACCTGGGTGAGGCTGATCGCTTCAAGGTCCCTCCGGGTGACTCATATTTCTGCCACTCGTTGTCGTTCTGGCGTTGTTTCGCTGTCGTCTGGTTGACTTACAGCCCCAGGCATCCTTCACCAGCGGGTCCTCTCGCGGGACGCGGCCACCATGACGTCCGCGAGCGGTGGGGGCGCAGACCAAGGCAGGCTCTGGCGACCCCCTTCACAGGCGACCTTCAAGTACCTCGAACTCCGCGTCCCCGTCGCGGAAATGTGAAATCGTTTCGGCATGGGGACACGGTTTGGTGTTCTGGGCGCGCTTGAGGTGGTGCGCGACGGGGTTCCGGTGGCCGTGCCGGCGCTCAAACAGCGAATTGCCCTGGCAACCTTGCTCCTGCAGGCGAACCAGCATGTATCGCTCGATCAGCTCGCCGAACGGATGTGGGACGGCCGGGAGGCTCCGGACGATGCGCGCGGGGCCGTTCAGACACACATCGGCAGATTGCGGCGTACTTTGCTCGACCGCAGCGACGACCAGCAGCTGATCCACACCCGGGAGGAGGGATATGTCCTCAAGCTCGCGGTGGAGGACCTTGACGTCGCCGTCTTCCTTGATCTCGTCGGCCGTGCCAGGCGAGCAGGTCACGCCGGAGACGACAGGGGTGAGGCCGATCTGCTCCAGCGGTCGCTGGCATTGTGGCGAGGTCCCGCCCTGGTCGATGTGCCGTCGGCGTCGCTGCATCGTGATCACGTGCTCGTGCTCAACGAGCAGCGGGTACAAGTGCTGGAGCGCTGGTTCGACCTCGGACTTCGGACAGGCCGTCATTACGAGATGATCGTGGAGCTCAAAGGGGCCACGGCGGCGCACCCGTTGCGCGAGCGCTTGTGGGCTCAGCTCATGCTCGCACTGCATAGGTCCGGCCATCAGGCCGAAGCGCTCCAGGTTTACCACACGGTCGGCAACCTGCTCCGTCAGGAGCTGGGCGTCGATCCCGGTGGCGAGCTACGGAAACTGCATCACGACATCCTCACCAGCGATCCCGCCCTGCTGGTTCCGCCCGCCTTGAGCAGTGTGGCCACCACCCCGGAACGGCTGGAGATCGTCACCGCACAACCGTCGCGAGCAGCCGTGTCCGTCTCCCCCTCGGCCGCGCCTCCTCGACAGCTGCCCGCCGACATCGTGCACTTCACGGGTCGGCGTGCCCAGTTGGAGAAGCTGCGCGAGCTGATGGCCGCCTCCGACGGTCACGCGTTGCGGCCGGTGTTGATCGGCGGCACTGGCGGAATGGGAAAAACTGCGCTGGCAGTTCATTGGGCGCACATGATCCAAGGCCGGTTCCCGGACGGCCAGCTGTACCTCGATCTACGCGGTTTCGGGCCCGGTGCGCCGGTCGAGCCCGCCGCCGCTCTGGAGATGCTGCTACGTGCGTTGGATGTCGCGCCCGAACGGCTCCCGACAGAGCTGGACGCGCGCTCGGCACTTCTGCGGACGTTGCTGGCCGACCGGCGAACGCTGATCCTCCTCGACAACGCCCGCGACGAGGCGCAGGTACGCCCTCTACTGCCCGGCGCACAGTCGCTGGTCCTGATCACCAGCCGCAATCAACTGCGCGGACTGGCCGCACGAGAAGGCGCTTTCCGCATCACCCTCGATGCCTTCTCGCCAGATGAAACCCATTCCCTCCTCCTCGCACTCCTGAACGAAGACTGCCTCCGCGCCGCTCCGCAGGCGGAGACGGAACTCGGCGAACTATGCTCCCGTCTCCCACTGGCACTGAGCATCGCGGCGGCCAACCTCGGTGCCAACCCACACCTGAGCTTGACCGACTACGTGAGCGAGCTACGCGAGGGCAACCGGCTGGCCGCCCTGGAAACCGGCAGTGATCAAGCAGCCGCCGTGCGTGCGACCTTCGACCTGTCCTACACCGCCCTTCCCGATTCACAGCGCAGGTTGTTTCGTCTGCTCGGCCTGCTGCCCGGCACGGACTTCACCGCAGCCGCCACGGCCGCGGTGGCCGGCTGCTCCACAGCCGAGGCGAGACGAGAGTTGGACAGGCTCGCCACCTACCACTTGATCCGCCCGCATAGCCCCGGCCGCTACACCTTCCATGACCTCCTACGCCTCTACGCCGCCGAGCACGCCCACTCCGACGAACCCCCCGGCGAGCTGCTGGAGGCCCAGCGGCGCTTGTACGACTGGTATCTGCACAGCGTGCTCGCCGCCGCTCAATTGCTCCACCCCCATTGGGTACGGCTGCCGCCGCCACCGCTCCCCAGTACCGTCCAGCCCACGGCTTTCGACAGTCAGGAATCCGCTGCTGCCTGGCTGGAGGCTGAACACGCCAACCTCGTCGCAATGATCCGCCACGCGCATCAGCACGGTCCCGCCGATATGGTATGGCGGCTGACGGACGCGCTGCGCGGCCACTTCTGGGTTAGTAGGCACCTTGACGATTGGCTCGCCTGCGCTCAAGCCGCCCTTACCGTCGCCGAGGCCGAAGGCACCCGCACGGCCCAAGCAGTGATCCAGCTGAGCCTGGCCGACGTCTACACGCATCAGGACCGGCCCGGGGAGGCGATGGAGGGGTACGCCCGTGCACTCTCTCTCACCGAGGAGATCGGATGGCTGGACTGCCAGGCTTCCGCCCTCGGCGGGCTTTCCAACGCGTACTTGCGCCTGGGACATCTTCTTAAAGCGGTCGAACACCTCGACAGAGCTCTCGAGCTGTCCCGGCAGACCGGTCGCAAGCGCGGTCAAGAGGCCTACCTGAATAACTTGGCGAACGCCCACCACCTGCTCGGACGGCTGGAGCTGGCCCTTGACCACCTCAATCAGGCCCTAGAGCTCACCACCAACCATTCCACCGCCTTGATCTGCACCGTGGGTGCGGTCCACCACAGCCTGGGACGGCTCGACGAGGCGGTCCAGTATCTCAACGAAGGTGTTCTTCTCAGCCGCCAGCGCGGTGACCACGGCGTCGAGCTGGAAGGCCTGGTCGTGCTGGCAGCCGCGCGCCGGGATCTCGGGCACCACGCCGAGGCGCTCGAGCTCGGCGGCAAGGCCCTGGTGATGAGTCATGACTTGGGCGATCATCTCCTGCGAGCGGGTGCCTTGAATGTCGTCGGCACGCTTCATCACGATCTCGGCCGCTACTGCGAGGCACTCGAACTCCACCAGCAGGCGCTCGACGCGGCGATGCAGGGTGGCAACCGCCATTCCGAAGTCGTGAGCCTGATCGGTCTGGCCAACGCCGCCAGAGGCCTTGGCCGCTATCTCGATGCCGCCACATACGCCGAACGTGCCTACGCGATCGCCCACGACCGCTCATTCCGCATGCTCCAAGGGCTCGCACTGACCGCGCTCGCAGAGACCAGCACCGCCCGCGCAGCACCGTCCGAAGCCGCAACTCAGGCCAAGCGGGCTCTCGAACTACACCGCGCGACCGGCCACCGCCTCGGTGAAGCAAGGGCTCTGCGGGTGCTCGGCGACGCCCTGTACGAAGAGGAGAGAGCCGATGCCGCGGTGCCGTACTGGCGGGAAGCGGTCACCCTCTTCTCCGCGGTTGGCAGCCCCGAAGCTGCCGAAGTCAGCTCCCTCATCGACGGGGTGACTCTCGGCACTCGGCACAGTGCGCGCGGATGAGACGAGCCAGACCGATGGGAGTGGCGGGCATATCGATGGCCATCATCGCCCGGAGCGGATCAAGTCCACGTCCAGGTTCAGTAGATTGGCCACTGCGAAGAACGCGCTGTGGGAGGCCTCGCCGCGGGCGTCGGCGCTCACCAGCAGATCCATCGCCCGATAGGCCTGGTCGGTATCCATTGTCGGCAGGCCGGGAACGGCCACCATGTGGCTCCCCCAGTGCGTGGCCGCCAGCTTGGAGGACGGGGCGATGGCCCGGTTGGCCACCAGGGCGAAGATGATCCGTTCGATGTCGGTGCGGAACCGGCGTGGCCTCATGTGCCCACGAACTGCGGAACTCGGGCGAGAAGGCGCCTGACTTTGTCGAGCGGGTGGACTGCCGGCCCTCGCCGCGGCCGGTAATTGAGACGCCATCTCCGACCTCCGTTGGAACTGCGTCAACACGGCGGAACGCGTGGAAGCTCCGCCACGGTGGCGAGTGACCTCACACACGGCCGTGAGATCACCGGTCGGACGACAAGTTGCACACCCGCGACCACGCGGTAAGGTCGGACACCTGAAAAGTGCTCCTCGTGCGGGTGGAAGCAAGAGCTTGGTCGCCTTGATTTTCCTAGCTCAGGGCAATGCCGGTGAGTTAAGGAGCTGGGCCATGACGTCGGCGCCGCCGCCGTCCAGGCGTGGCTGCGCGACGCGCTCCGGGACGGCCTGGTGTTCGTCGACGACACCGCCTGAGTCGACAGCCCGAGTCCCGCAGAAGGTGATCATGGACGAGGCCGCTGCGGCCCGGTAGCCGTCCCTGCGCCTGCCGATAATTACATCCGCCCAGGTCATGACCATGTGACGGCTTCGCGTGGCGCGCGCGAGCTCCGGCCACCCGGAGACGGAACCAAGTGCGGCATGATGATCGGCAGTGCTCCTTCGCCTGGCGTACCTGACCATCACCAACACTTTCGCCGCGCTGCGGCTGCTCCACTTCGCGCCGTCCCGGATCCCATCACCAATCCGGCCAGAATTGTTGACCTCGACGTACGCCGACGAGACCGGCTCGGCGGAGTCCTCCACGAATACTTACATGCCGCTTGAACAGCGCGGATGGGGTTTCGGCAGGCGCACAGCCGCAGGTTCGGCGTCACCCGGCTCCGGATCACCTTCACCGCCGACCGCGTGCGCGTGGTGGCCACCGGCCCCGGCGTGATGTCCCAGCGACGCTCGGCGCGGGCACGTCGGGGTCGGTCAACGGCATCGGCGTGGAGGTGAGGTCGCTGTCCAGCGCAGGGCGGTGCTGAGCCTCGCTCTGCAGCGCTGAGCCCACCTCAGGCCTCCCGGTTGACGCGAGGCGAGAGGCCGGAGCGGTCACTTCAGCCGTCCGGCCACCCGCTCCGCGATAGGGCTCAGGCGCCCGCAGTGCTGGGCGGGATCTCTGTTCGGCTGCTGGTTGGGCTCGGTCATGGTCAGCGTGACCAGGAACCGCCCCTTCCGGAACACCACCGCGCCGGCGGATCGGGCGTACTGCTTGGTCACGCAGTACGCCTCCTCGCCCACGGGACGGCTCAGCGGCTGCGCGCCGTCATACGGCCCGCCAAACTTCATGTTGTGCGCGGGTGCCGGGGCGGCCATGTAGCTGGTGATCTGCAGCCTCAACCTGTGCCCGTCGGCCCGGTGGCCCTCTCCGGTGTTCCGCTCGCACAGGGTGTCGACGTAGGCGTACTCGTTGGGATCGCGGATGTCCGTGCCGATGCTGAAGTCCGTCCTGCCGACCGCACTGCCGATCTCCTCCGTGACGAACGGCGCGGAGTGCCTGCGGAACAGCGTGCGGAAGTCGTCGGCGTTGAGCACCTCGCAGGCCATTCCCGGCTTCGCGGTGATCAGCGGGCTGTCGTAGGAGATGGACGTGACGCCTCCGGGACGCGCCGTCTGCTCCTCCAGGTTGCCGGCGATCGTCTTCAGCACCGCCTGCTTCTGTGCCTCCAGCTGCGACCCTGCCTTCACCGACAGCTGCACTTGCGCCACCGTCTTCTCCAGCCGCAGGGCGAAGGTCAGGTACCGCGTGGTCTTGTCCACCACGCTCGTGCCGCGCTTCTTCTCCACCACGGTCACTCCGCCGATCGCCGGTCTCTTGACGTAGTCCTTGAACTCGTAGTCCAGGGCGGAGGCCTTGGTGTAGCTCTCCTGGAAGACCGAGATCGTGAGCATGCCCTCCGGCCACAGCGCCATGTCGCAGGAGTTGGGCGGCGTCATCGGGAGAAATAGATCGCTGCCGTCCTCCATCGGCCCCTTGCCCTGGCCATCGAAGTAGGAGCGCTTGTACGCCGGAACCAGAGGGTTGACGTTCAGGACCAAGCCGTGCTTCTTCAGGTCGGCGAACGTCATGAGGTTGCAGGCTGGGATGACCGTCGAGCCGGCGTGCTTGTACGGCGGCTCGCCGGGCTTCTCCACGAGCGCCGCTGGGTCGACGACCCCCTCGTCCTCCGCCAACTTCTCGTAGCCTGGACGCGGGACGTTCTTCAGCTTGACGCTGCCGCTCGCGTTCGGCCCGGTGGTCTGCGTGTCCTCCGCGCCCGGCCCGCCACCGCCGCGAAGCTTCGGCAGGATCACGACACCAATGGCGACGACCAGCACGAGCACGAGGGCCGCGGCGGCCAGCAGCGCCACGATCCATCCGCGCTTCTTCCGCCTCGGCGGGCCCGGCGGCCCGCCGGGTGGCGGGCCGCCCCTTGGATACGGCGGATACGGCGGCTGGGGCGACTGCGGCGGGCCCTGCGGATTCCCGTAGCCGCCGCCTTGGGGCCACCCTTGCGGATTTCCTTGGCCACACTGCGGCCATCCTTGCGGATACCCCGGTTGGCCCTGTGGTTGCCACGCACCGGGCCCGGCCTGATAGGGCGGTTGTGCCACGATGCCCCCGTTCGTGATCGCCAACTTCTACAACGTGCACCAACCCCATCAAGCCCTGGCACAGGCGGCTCCACTACGCGCCGTCCCGGATCCGATCAACGATCCAGCCAGAATCGTTGACCCAAACGTACGCCGACGAGACCGCCTCGGCGGAGTCCTCCACGAATACTCACACACCACTTGAGCTGCGCGGATGGGATATTCGGCAGGCACAATGTCGCTCCGGCCCGCTCGCCGGCGGGGCCTCATGCACCGCGCTCGGCCGCCAGCCAGCCCGGCACCGGCCGGCAGGAGCGGTCGGTGCGGGTATCGGTATCGAGCTGCGGGCCAGCCACGCGTTCCTCCACCCGTCTCTCCGAGGGCCGGACCAGCCGCCAACGCCAACCCCGAGCTCGGGTGCGACAATTGTCCAGGACGCGGATGTAGCCGATCTCCTCTTCCGGCGTTTCAGGCCCGGATGATGCCTGGATCGCCTGACTAGCCGGAGTTGTCGCGGACTGGCGCCGTCGGTGTGTGGCGGCGGTGCGGACGGTCAGCGCAGGGAGCGGAAGAACTCGCGTACGTCGGCGATGAACGGGCCGGGCTGTTCCAGGGCCAGGAAGTGTCCGCCGCGCTCGAATTCGGTCCAGTGCACGATGGTGTGATCGCGTTCGGCGAAGCGACGGATGGCGACATCCTGGGTGAGGGAGACCGCTACGCCGGTGGGCACGGTCCCGGGTTCGCGTGGCGCCCAGGCCGAGGGGTCGTGGTGGGACTCGTAGTAGTTGTGGGCCGAGGAGGCGCCGGTCTGTGTGAACCAGTAGATGCTGACGTTGGTGAGGATGGCGTCGCGGTCGACGGCGTCTTCGGGCAGGTCGGCGGTGCTGTCGGTCCATTCCTTGAACTTCTCGACGATCCAGGCGAGTTGGCCGGCCGGGGAGTCGTTCAGGCCGTGTCCCAGGGTCTGCGGGCGGGTGCCTTGAAGCTTGTCGTAGCCGCTCTGTTCCTGCTGCCAGTGCTCCAGGCGCGCCAGCCGCTCCTGTTCGGACTCGGTCAGGCCGTCCATCTCACCGTCGGCCCCGATCGGGAAGGTGACCAGGGCGTTGACGTGCACGCCGAACACGTGCTCGGAATCCTGGCGGGCCATGGCCGGGGCGACGAAGGCTCCGACGTCGCCGCCCTGCACGCCGTAGCGGGAGTAGCCGAGCCGGTGCATCAGCTCGGCGAAAGCGTCGGCGATGCGGCCCTGCGTCCAGCCCACATCGCGCAGCGGGGCGGAGAAGCCGAATCCGGGCAGAGAGGGGATCACCAGGTGGAAGGCGTCGGCAGGGTCGCCGCCATAGGAGCGCGGGTCGGTCAGCGGCCCGATGACGTCCAGGAACTCGGCGAACGAGCCGGGCCAGCCGTGGATGAGCATCAGCGGGGTCGCCTCGGCCTCGGGAGAGCGAATGTGCGCGAAGTAGATGGTCTGCCCGTCGATGTCGGTGGTGAACTGGGGCAGCTCGTTCAGCCGGGCCTCGTGCTTGCGCCAGTCGTAGCCGTCGGCCCAGTAGGCGGCGAGCTGCCGCAGGTAGCCGGTCGGGACGCCGCGGCTCCATCCCTGGCCGCCGATCTCGCCGCTCCAGCGGGTACGGGCGAGCCGGTCTCGTAGGTCATCCAGCTCGTCCTGCGGGATGTCTATGTGGAACGGGTTGATCATCGAACTATTCCTTCCAGAAGCGGAATATTTGTGCGAAGAAGGTAGCGGTCCGTTTGTTTGCGGTTCACCGCCCGTCTCAGAGGACGAGCTGACCTTTTGGGCTGCGAGGCATCGGTCGTCTCGTGCAGGTCGACACCAAGACCCAAGCCGAGCTAGATCGACAGCCCGATGCCCCCGTCCTGAGTGCGGCGCGAGCCGTTCCCGCATGGGTCAGGTAACAAAAAGATCATCGTGCAGTTCAAGTGGCCAGAAAATTTCTATTCACTGGCCTGGCGATAAGATCGGTCTACATGCCGCACTGCACGCACGCACTTCCACGATCAGTCTCGTCGCAGACCCCTTCCCGTGCGGGCGACACCTGATGGCCCGAAAGCGGAGAGCGGCTGAGTCTTTGGAGGCCGAGAGCTTTCGGGCTGTTCGCCTGTTTGTGCCTGAGAGTGGAGATTATGAGGATTCCACGACCTCGGCTATCCATATAGCGCAGCGCCAAGTGCGCTTTTCGGATGGGCGTGCGCGGGAGATCTCACCTCCTGCGGTCACGAACGAAGCGCCTGACCTGGCCGACCGACTGGTGCCGCGGCGAATCTACGGTTTCCATGTCGTCGGCTCGACCGCACCGCCGGGCGCCTAACGGGGAGGAAGCAGCGATATCGACTTCGTCGCTGCGGTGGACGGCGGCCTGGGCAATCGGAGATGCGCCTGCTCGCGCTCCTGCACAAGGTCGGCAACGTGCCGACGGCCTGGCAGACCCTCATCGGGCCTGGCGGGCCATCCGGGGCACGATGAACGGGGTCTTCGTCGCGGCGAGCGATCTCGGCGAGCCAGTCACCCACATCTGTTTCGCTGGACGAGCACAGCGGGTGGTCTTTCAAAGTCAGGACGTGGGTTCGCGGCGAATCCGGTGGGGTGGAAGGTGCTGCTGGAGCGTGGTATCCGGGTTGCCGCTGAGCAGGTAGCCGTAGCGCAGCAGAGCGTCGGCTCGTTCCGCCACGAACTCCTCGAAGTGAGGCTCGTCCTCCAATGACTTCTGCCTTTCCTCGTTCCGTCACGGGATAGACGGCTCCGGAGGCCGAACTGTTGAATGCGGGATCTGCGACGGACCTGTCACAATCCTCTTCAGGACGCCGATCGGTCAGACCCGTGTGTGTATCGATATCGCGGCTCCACCGCTACCGGTACCTGGCAAGTTGCGCAACCCCTGGTCTGCTCGATCCGAACACAGCGGGAAGCGCAGCCTTCTCCGGGGCCACCTCACATGATGCTTCAGGCCGCTCCAACCATGCCACGGCGGTTACTAGGGAAGATCACCAGCTTTGAACAGGCACTCAGGCTCAGAAACCTCGAATCCACTTCCGAGATCGCGAACATGATCGACTGATGGCCGCTTCTGGTCATACCGCAGCTCGACCCGAGCAGGAAAGCACGGCCCCGGCTGGTCGCCCAGAATTGAACCCTCTGCCGACTCTTGCGCTGAGGGCGCCTATAACCGGTTGCGCGCCAGCCTCGGCATGCTGCCAAAATTGGCGCGTGACCGCGCCCGCCGACCTGGAGTTCCTGGCCACGCTGACGGCAGCGTGGGGTTTCCCCCCGGGCACCACGATCACCCAAGCCGAGCAGGGGACCAACAACCAGACGTTCATGCTCCGCCAGGGGGGCCTCCGATTCGTGCTCCGGGTCAGCCAGACCCAGTCCGCGGCCCAGGCCGGCGCCGAGCACCGGATCCTGCGGCGGCTACGGCAGGCCGGACTTCCCTTCCAGGTGCCTGAACCAGTCGCCGCGCCCAGCGGAGACACGGTGATCGAGACCGCCGCCGGGCCTGCCACAGTCTGCCGGTGGATCCCCGGCGTGCGGCCCGACCTCAAGGGCCAGACGGCACTCGAGCGCTTCGGCCAGGCGGCCGGGCTGCTCGGCGAGGCGATGCTGGGCGTGCCGCCAGAAGACGGGTTGGGGGACTGGCGCGTTAATCCTCTGGCGCACCCCGCCGTGCCGCACGTCGGCGCCCTTTGCCGTCAGCTGCGCGCCGCCGAGATCAGCGCGGAGCGGGTCGCCCTCCTCGACGCCGTGGCCCGCCGCGTCGGGCAGGAGTGGCCTGCGGGCGGCGGCGCGCTGCCGACCCAGGTCATCCACGGTGACCTGGCGGCCGGGAACGTGCTGGTCGACGAGGACACCGGAGAGGTGAGCGGGCTGCTTGACTTCGAGTTCGCCGGGGTCGGCTTCCTGGTCCAGGACATGATGGCGGCGCTGTTCTACAGCGGGGCCCTGGAGACGCGCGACTGGCAGCCCCGCACGGCGGCCTTCCTCCGGGGATACGCCTCGGTCCGCCCCCTGGACGCTGCCGAGGCCGACGCGCTGCCCCGGCTGCTCCTCGCCCGGGCGGTCGGCAGCGCCCTGTCGCGGGCGGGCCGCTGGCTGAACGGGAAGGCACAGCTCGGCGAGGTCGCCGACCGAATCCGCAAGCTGGAGGACACGACCCACTGGCTCGACGCCAACGGCGGAAAGCTCCGGTCACTCGCCGCCCCCGGCGGGCACGGGTGACTCGGAAGTACGGCTGCCTCGAGCCCCACGACGGAGTTCGGTACCTCGATATTTTCGCAGGTCAGAGAGTTCAGGATCCACTCGTGTCCGGAATTCCTGTTATTTCGCCTGAGCCGGCCACACGGCGCCAGCGCTCGCAGCCCCGACAGACTGCGGCTGTCCGCTCGTTCCAGTCTCAGGCCCCCGATCCTGTCGGCACTGCGGCGTACAACGGCATCATGGACACATTCGACGTGATCTTGACTGCTCACTCCAACACCACCGACCTCCAGCTCCATCTCCTGGATCTCCTCGACGTCGATCCAAGAGAGCTTCGCTGAAGATCGCCCATGTGCGAAACGGGGTTAGCGGGAAGGTTGCCGCCACGCACAGCGCGGTATGCGTCGCTACCGCTCCATCCCCGACGCGCCGTCAGGGACCAGGTGGGCCAGCACGCTCTCGGCTATGGTGCCGAGGGCATCGAGCTGCTCGGGGGACAGCAGGTCGATGAAACGCCGCCGGACGGACTCCGCGTGCAAGGGTGCGGCCTCCTGGATCGTGCGCAGCCCGGCCCTGGTCAGCACGACGACGGCGCCCCTGGCGTCGTTCTCGCACTCCTCGCGGGTGACCAGCCCGCGCTGCTCCATCCTGCTGATGTGGCGCGAGAGTCGGCTCTTGGACCAGAGCATCCGGTCGGCCAACTCGGTGAGTCGTCGCCGGTGCCCCTCTGACGAGGTCAGCGCGGACAGCACGTCGTAGTCGGGCATGGACAGTCCCGAGTCGGCCAGCAGGTCGCGGCCGACCTCGGCGTCCAGCAGCAATCGCATCCGCCGGTAGCCGATCCAGGCACGGAACTCGGCGTCGTCCAGCCATCTCGGCTCAGCCATGCCTCTACCTTAGAAGGTTTGGTTGACATGTAACCAACCAGGCATAGGGTTTACATGTAAACATCTAGGACGGAGGGTCGACGGATATGCGCATGTTCGGGCTGGGCCTGTCCACTACGGCCGCGCCAGGCGCGGATCCGGTGGGAGACGCCAGGGTGACCGAGGAACTCGAGTTCGATTTCGTATCGGCTTCCGACCATCCCTGCGCCGCCGAGCCGACATACGAAGTGTGGACCCTGCTGACCTGGGTCGCGGCCAACGAATTCCGGGCCTTCGGGCTCGGCGTGCCCTCGCCCAGGGAGAAGGTCGACGGCATGGTGGAGGGCATCCACATCATCCGCGGGCTATGGTCGGAGCCCGCCTTCACCTTCCACGGCAGCCGATATCGCACTGAGCGTGCCGACCTGGAGCCCAAACCCGACCGGCCGATCCCCATCTGGCTCGGGACGTACGGCAAGCGCGCTTTGGAGGCCACCGGGCGACTCGCCGACGGATGGATCCCGTCGTACGGATTCGCGCCGCCGGAGCAGGCCACAGTTCTGCGAGAGCGGGTCCTAGCCGCTGCCGAGACGAGCGGAAGGACAGTGACCTGCGTCTACAACGTTCCGGTTCACGTGGGAGAGCCCCAGGCGTCGGAAGGAGTGGTATCAGGGAGCGCCGAGGAGGTGGCCGAGCGGCTGCTCACGCTCTCCGGGCTGGGATTTTCCTCGATGAACCTCACGCCTGTGGGAGACTTCAGGCAGCAGACGGAGCGCCTGGCGTCAGACGTCGTCCCCATTGTCCGGGCGGTATAGCTCAAGGGCACGGCACGGCAGCCAGGGCCTGCTTTCCGCTCGTCATAGCGAGTGCCCTGCACTCCACACTCCTCGCACTTTGGCGGAGGTCCTTTGAGAGGAAAGACTGAGGGTCGCCAGGGACCTTAAGGGCTGATATGTCACGACGCGGCACGTGCGGATAACGGGGCTAGCTCGGCCAGCCTGTCGGCCGCACACCAAGGTCAACTGTTCGGCCAATTAGCTAGGTCCAGTCTACGAGAGCAGGAGGATTCAGGCTATGAGTGAACGGAGGTCGCAGAGCGTGGGGAATCTCCCGAGATTATGTGCGCCGGCCCCGATGTTCAAAGGCGACGTAGAGGAAATGCGAGCGCAGGTCTCGCAGAACTTCTCGCCGCACGGCCTCAAGGTTATCAACGCCCATCCAAACGGTGGCCGGTACAGGCTTTTGCATCGCGGGAACATCGTCTTGCACACGCTGGCGTACGGGGCAGAAATCCGTGTCGACGTCCCGGAGCTGCCCGACTTCTACAACATTCACGTGCCGTTGACCGGTGGTGGACGACTAACGGTCGGGCGCCAGGATGTCGCTACGCCGCTTACCATCATCGGCCCTCGCCGGCGCATCGACATGAACTGGAGCGTCGATCACGATGTGATGATCATCCAGGTTCCTGAGGTGCTCATCCATCGGTTCCTTGAGCATCAGCTCGGTGATGCCCCGAAAAGGGATATGGACTTCGAGCCGCAAGTCATCAACGATAGCCCCCTGAGTCGAGTACTCACCGCACTTTCCCTCCCGGCCACGGCAGGCACAACGTTTCCCTTTGCCGCCTCATCTCTGGCAGAACACCATTTCGAGCAATTTTTGCTGCACACTCTGCTCGACTCACAGCCCCACACCTACTCTGCCGACCTTGGTGAGCCCAGTGCCCCGTTGACCTCCGCAGCCATTCGACGCGCGCGCCGCTTCTGCGAAGAACACGCCGCCGAACCGATCACCCCAGGAGACATCGCCGCCGCGGCCAGGGTGAGCGTCCGTACCCTTCAATCGGGCTTCCGCGAACACCTGCAGACAACGCCCATGGCCTATCTGCGCAAGGTACGGCTGGCGCGGGCTCATGCCGATCTTCTCCACATCGCAGTGACAGGCAGCCGGACAACCGTTACAGAGGTGGCGCTCCGCTGGGGTTTTGTGCATCTGGGCCGGTTCGCCGCCCTCTACCGCCAGACCTACGGTCACGTCCCCTCCGTCACACGGCGAGGACGATAGTGAACCCGAGCTTTCCCAAAGGCCAGGTAGTTGGCGTACGCCCGTCTGATCGAAGCCCTCATCGGACGCTTCGACGACCATCGCGCCGCACTGGCCCGGATGCTGCTGGACCAGATCGACGGCCTGAATCGGCAGATCGACACCCTCACCACCCGGATCGAGCAGTTGATCGCACAGATCCCCCGGCACAGCCTTTAAGCTCGCCCGCGCCTATGGCGGCGACGGATATGCGCTCCTGGCAGCGGTCTACGCCGTTTTCTCCGCGTGGCTGCGGCAGTTGCCCGCCGTCGCCCTTAACCTGATCCGCTTGGACGCCTGGTGGAACGGCCACTCCCTCGATCGAGGGCGAACCAGCCATCCCGCCCATCGTGAACTGGCAGAACTCGCATTAACCGCCTGAAGACGAGTTAGCCAGCAAGGTCCCTTCGCCGCCCTGCTCACCGCCGCGCTCGCCCTGCCCTACAACGGGCCCGCCGAGGGCGTCGTCACCAAGATCAGATCCTCAAACGGCAGACGTACGGCAAGGCCGGGTTATCAACACTCCGAAAACGGACGCTCCTCACCCAAAAGCACCACGGATAGTTACCACCGGAATCTTGCAGAGCCGAAAACCGTACAGTCTCCGCGAGCGCGGCTCCCCCGGCAGTGGTGGCCCGACTGGCCGACCAACTGGGCGTCCCGCTCGGTAGCGGTGTCACAATGCGCGGAGGAGACCCAGTGTGAGCTTGCTGTTCATGTCCTCGAAGTTCCATTTCCCCGCCCGATATGCCTGGTTGGTGATCCAGAACACCATCACGCCCTTGTCGAGGAACCGGACGAACTCACCGAAGGACCAGTCGTTACCGCCGTCATGTTCAACGACCCGACCGTGCTCGGTGTGCGGAAACACGCCCCAGCCGTAGCCGTAGTACGCCTTCGCCTTCCGGTCGACGAGCATTCGCGGGGTGAACAATTCCGCCTTGGCCCGGCGGGACAAGACCTGGTCTCCCTCCAGAGCCCGGTGCCAGCGGTACATGTCGCGGGCAGTGGAGAGCATGCCGCCGTTACCCCGCAGGTACCAGTAGGGGCCATCGGCCGCCCAAGGATGCTCGGTGGGCCGCCCTCGTCTCACGCCCCGCTTGTCGTATTCGATCGCGACCTGGCCTGCCGCCCACCGGGGCAGCACGTATCCCGTGCTGGTCATGCCGGCGGGGGCGAAAAGGTGCTCAGCCAGGAACCTTTCGTACGAGCTGCCGGACACGCGCTCGATGAGGGCGGCCAGCAGGCTGTAGCCCGTGTTGGAGTAGTGGAAGCGGGCTCCCGGCGCTGACCGCAGCGGTGACGCCAGGGCGCGTCGCGTCATGGTGTCGCGGGAGACGGGGACGTAGTCGTCGCCGAGGTCACGCAGCCCGGAGGTGTGGGCCAGCAGATGACGCACGGTGATCAGACGCTTGTCGGCCGGTACCGGACCGAGGTGAACATCGATCCGGTCAGTGGTACGCAGCTTGCCCATCATCTGCAGCTTCATGATCGCGGCTGCGGTGAACTGCTTGGTGATCGACATGATGTCGTAGGCCGTGTCACATCGAGCCGGGGTCTTGGTCTCACGGTCGGCCAGGCCGAATCCGGCGCAGTGCACGAGCTTGCCATGGCGGGCCACCGCCACGGTGCCGCCGGGCCCCGGCGGCACCGTTCGATCAAGAAACGACTCGATCCGCGGATGGACCGGAGCAGAGGACAACAGGACGCCGGCGAGAACGGCGTGGAACCAAGTGGAGGTCATGCCATCGACGCTGGCCGATCCGCCGGCCCGCGGGCAAGGAATGTGCTGTTCCGGCTTGTGCGGATCCGTGCGACTCGGCTGTACTGCCAGGTTATGAGCACTAGATCAGACGGCCTGGCAGGATGTCCCGACCCAGCTGCCGCGCACACCGACGCCGAGTTCGTGGCCGCGCTCCGACGGCTCAAGGCCTGGTCCGGGCGCAGCTACCGCGACATTCAGTCCCATGCGCAGCGGGTCGGCCACCATCTGCCGTACTCGACCGCGGCCGGGATGCTCAAGCGCCGGACGTTGCCCCGGGAGGAGACCGTTACCGCGTTCGTCCTCGGTTGTGGTCTTGACGAGCAGGCGGCCGCGGCGTGGAGCGCCGCCCGCAAGCGACTGGACATGGGCGTGCCACCCGAATCAGAACCGGAACCGGAACTGGATTCAGCTCGACCGCGGCCGCGACGCCGCTGGCGGGCGGCCGCCGTCGCGGCGGTAGCCACGATGGCAGCCGCTCTGGTGATCGTCGCCAACGTCGACCAGACCGAAGACGTCGTTGTCCAGTCAGACGTTCACGCACGGGTGCTCGACTGAGGGCTGCGTGCGGGAGATACCCGAGCGGTCCAGATAGTGACGTTCCGTGATGACCACTGTCGAGACCCCACGATTGCTGCGCATATGCCCTGATCAGGACTTATGGCGCTATCCGTGCATAGCGGATTGTGGCTTTGAGGACGCGGCGTGTCGCCGTGACAGGGCGCGGCCACCGTCTCATCTTCGCCTGCGAACCGGAGGTCTGGCCAGGAGGAGATGTCCCACGAGGAGCTGATCGCTCTAACGCGTGCGCTTCTGGCCGAGAACGCCGCCCTGCCAGCGCGTGGCCGTGTTGGAGGTGGCCGTGTTGGAGACGCCCAAGAAGCGCGGCGAAGAACGGGCGGTCCTCGTCGGACTCAGGCCGATTCTCCCAGAAGGCGCGGTGAACCCGCGTGCATGGCCGGTCCGTGTTCCGACCGGGGCAGGCCTGGACAGCTCGGCGCCTTGACCAAGGAGGCGTGACCAGCCCGAACCTCACCGGCTAGAGAAACGCCCTCCAGGCGGCCACAGCCATGTCAGTCCAGCTCAAAGCCCAGATTCACATCTGTAGCCCGCCGAATTACGCGGAACGCGGGCCTATGGTCGGCCTCTGGCGATCATGCTGTGGTCGCCGGCATCGAATCGCCACGGGCGGCCGCGCGGACTCGCGGACCGGAAGGAGCCGGACCGGGTTCGTCACCGCCATGCTAGACAAGCGTTTCGCTGTGGCACCTCACCGATACCGTGGCGGGCCCGCTTCAGCAGGGCGTCGTCACACGCCCTCGTCGGTCAGCCGCATCAGGCGTCTGATGTTGAGATGGTAGATCTGCTCGCGGGCGGCGTCGGTGAGGTCGAGTGCGTCGATGACGCGGATCGTCTCACGGATGTACATCGGCCCGCCCTCGGGGTCGAAGGGGCAGTCGGTGCCGAACACGACATGGTCGGCACCGAAGAAGTCCAGGCCGCAGCGGGTGCCGATGTCGGAGCCCGACAGGGAGGTGTCCGCGTAGAAGCGGCGGAAGTAGTCCAGCGGCCGCCGCTGCAGCAGGTTCGCATAGTCTTCACCGGCGGTGCGGCTGCCGAGTTGGTCGCTCCAGCCCAGTCCGATCCGGCCTTCCAGGTAGGGGATCATGGCGCCCATGTGATGTGTGATGATCTTGATGTTGGGATGCCGTTCGAACAGGCCGGAGAAGACCATCCGGGCCATGGCGACACTGGTCTCGTACGGCCAGCCGAGCGCCCACCAGATCTCGTACTTGGAGGTGTCCTCGGTGGCGTAGTCGGTGAAGGCCGGGCCGCGGGCAGGGTGCATCCAGATGGGGAGGTCCCGCCTGGCCATCTCGTCGAACACGGCCTGGAACGCCGGATCGTCCAGCGGCCTGCCGTTGACGTTGGTGAACACCTGCACGCCGCGGGCGCCGAGGTCGTCGATGGCGAAGGCGAGCTCGTCCAGGGCGGCATCCGGATTGTTCATCGGCAGGGAGGCGACGAAGGCCGGGAACCGGTCGGGGTGCTTCTCGCACAGCTCGAGCATCGATTCGTTGGCCAGCCGGGCGAGGGCCGCGGATTCGCCGGGCCCGGCGAGCAGTTCGATCGGCGGTGAGGAGAGCGTGAGGATCTGCTGGTAGCCGTCGCCGAACTCGTCCATGATCCGCAGCCGCTCGTCGAGGTCGTGCAGTGCGGACAGCTCCAGCCAACGTTTGAGCGCGTCCGGGTCGACGGCGAGTTCGCGCATGCGCTCGAAGTATCGGGCGGGCAGGATATGGCTGTATGCGTCGACTTTCATCGATCTCCTCTTGACGTCTTCGGAATCCAGCGGGTGATCCTGCGGTCGACGACCTGGACCAGGGCGACGCCGCCGAGTGCGACGGCGATGATGACCAGGAGCACGGCGAGCACACTGGCGCTGTCGAACCGCCCGCCAGCCTCGGTGACGATGCGGCCCAGGCCCACGACGGCGATGAACATCTCGCCGTTGATCATGCCGGTGACGGCGCGGCCGATGCCGAGCCGGACGCCGGCCATGATCATGGGGGCGGCGGCCGGCAGCATGATGCGCAGCAGCACCTGGCGTTCGCTCGCGCCGTAGGAGCGGGCCATCTCCACCAGATGCCCGGGCACGGACTGGATCGCCGAGGCGGTGTTGATGATGATGACGAACATCGCGTACATGACCACCACGGCGATGATCGAGCCGCGGCCCTCTCCGAGCACGGAGAAGAAGATCGGCGCGAAGACCAGCGACGGGGCGGTGAGCAACGCGTAGACGTAGACGCCGAGGGCGGCCTCGACCCTGCGGTAGCGGCCCATGGCGACGCCGGTGACCAGGCCGGCCGCCAGGGAGAAGGCGAATCCGAGTGCGAGGTTGAGCAGGCTGTCGCCCAGGCTGCTCAAGATCACCCCACTGGAGGCCATGTCCGCGAGGCGGACCAGCACCGTGCTCAGCGGAGGGAAGAACGAGACGCCGGCGAGGTGTCCGATGAGCTCCCATGCCACTGCGCCGGCGGCCAGGCTGAGGGGGGCGGCCGGCAGTCTCCGCCAGGACAGCGGCCGGCGCGGGTGCGCCGTCCGCGCTCTGCGTTGTCCGGCCAGCGTGCTCATCGGGCCACCGTGGCGGGGCGGTGCTCTTCGTGCATGTCACGGAGCCGGTCCCACAGATAGGCGGTGATCTCGACATACTTGCCGGAGCGTTCGAGTGCGCTGACGTCGCTGGACCGCGGCCGTTGCAGCGGTACCGGGACGATCTCGGCGATGCGCCCGGGGCGCGCGCTCATCAGTACGACGCGGTCGCCCAGCAGGACCGCCTCCTCCATGCTGTGCGTGATGAACACGACGGTCAACCGGTGTTCCTCCCAGATCGCCAGAAGCTCTTCTTGCAGAAGGCGGCGGGTCTGCTCGTCCACGGCGCCGAACGGCTCGTCCATGAGCAGGACCCGCGGTTGTACGGCGAGCGCGCGGGCGATGCCGACCCGTTGCTGCATGCCGCCGGACAGTTCGCCAGGCCGCTTGGTCTCGAACCCGGACAGCCCCACCATCGCGATCAGCGATCGGGCACGCTCCTCGCGCTCGGCGCGGCCGACACCGCGCATCCTGAGCCCGAAGGCGACGTTGTCCAGCACGGTCGCCCAGGGCAGCAGCGCGAAGTTCTGGAACACCATGCTGCGGTCGGCGCCTGGCCCGCGCACCGGTGTGCCGTCGATGAGGATGTCGCCATCCTGCCAGGGGATGAGCCCCGCGATGGCCTTGAGTAGCGTCGTCTTCCCGCACCCGCTGGGCCCCAGCACGGTCAGGAATTCGTTCTCGCCCACGTCGAGGTCGACGTCCCGCAATGCCTCCACCCTGCCGCCGTCCTGGCCGACGAAGCTCTTGCTCAATCCACGGATTTCGATCATCAGGCGCTCCTTGCGGTAGTCGTCTGAGCCCAGCGGGTCAGTTTGCGTTCGCACCATCGCGCGACGGAGATCAGCAGGAGCGCCTCCGCCAGGATGATCACGATGGTGCCGTAGAGCAGCGGGGCCTTGAACAGGCCGCGGTACTCGAGGATCAGCCCACCCATCGCGGTGGACACCATGAGGAGTTCGACGAGCACCATCCCGGTGACCGCGCGCCCGACGCCCAGTCGGATGCCGGTCATGATCGCGGGCAGCGCGCCTGGCAGCAGGATCCGCGACCAGATCTGCCGCTCGGTGGCGCCGAACGAGCGGGCCATCTCGATCAGCGACGGGTCGACCTGCCGTACGCCGGCGCGGCTGTTGACCACCACCATCACGATCGAGAAGATCGTGACGAGGATGACCCGCGAGGTCAGCCCGAACCCGACCGACATGACCAGCAGCGGGATGATCGCCGCCATCGGGGTGACCAGCAGGATGTTGAGATAGACGTCGGCGAAGCGCTCCAGCGTCCGGAAGCGGCCGAGCACGATGCCCGCCGGCACGCCGACGACCACTGCGATCCCGAAGCCGAGGACCAGCGCCTGGTTGCTGACGTACATGGCCTGCCACAGCTCCGCGCTGCCCAGCAACTCCGCCGTTGCCTGGACCGTCTCGGTGAAGGTGGGGATGAGCAGACCGCCCCACTCGAGGGCGTACAGCTCCCAGGCGGCGGCGAAGACGGCGAACGTCAGCAGCTGGTACGGCAGGCTCGCGTTGGCGATCCGCCGCCACAGCGAGGGGCGCCGCCCGGGCTGGGGACCGGTGCGGAAGCCGGAGGTCCGGCGTCGCTCTCGGGGCGTGATGGCGGCGGTCATGCGGCCGACCGGACGAAGGTCAGATCGGCCGCGTCCTTCGCGGTCATGCCCTGCTTGATCACGCCGGCCCGGACGAAGAAGCTGATGGTGCTCTGGACGTTCTGCTCGGTCAGGCCTGCCGCGTTGAACAGTTTCGCCTTGACGTACCGTTCGGCGATCTTGGCAACGTTGGCGGCGTCCTCGTCGGGCAGGTACTTGGTCACCTGCCCGACCAGGTACTCCGGATCGGCGTTGATCTTCTCGTGCTCCCGTACCAGGGCCGTCACGAACGCCTGAGCCACGTCCTTGTGCTCGGTAAGGAATTCGGTGTTGGCGTACACGGTTTGCGGATGGACATCGGGCAGGCTCTTGGCGAAGTCGACGACCTGGGTGAATCCGGACTTGCCCTTCGACTCCAGGGTGACCACATCGGAGATCTCCAGCGGGGTCGCGTCGATCTGGCCGGCGACGAGGGCCTGGGCACGTACGTCCGACCCGCCGATCGTCAGGTATTCGGGCTTCTTGCCGCCGCACTCGGCGCTCACCCACTGCTTGGCCATGGCGGTCGCCACCGCGCCTTCACTGAAGATTCCGAACGGACGCCCGTTCAAGTCGGCGCAGGAGGAGATGCCGGGCTTGCCGTAGATCGCCCACTGGTTGCCGACCACATCGGCGATGATCTTGATGGGAGCGTCCTGCTCGATGGCGATCAGCGCCGGGCTCGTCGCCTCGGCCGAGATCGCATAGTCCCCCTTGGCCAGTCCCTCGATCGCCAGTTCCGGCTCCGCGAGCTCGATCACCTTGACCTTGTGACCCGCCTGGCGGACGGCGTCGACGGCCGCCAGGATCGGCACCGTCGTGATGTCCGGCTCGTTGACCGCCACGGTGATCGAGACCGTTCCGTCCGTGTTCGTGGCGGCGCCCCCGCCCCCGCCGCCACACGCGGCCGCGCAGGACACGGCCGCGAGCACGGCGATCCGTTTCACCCAGGTCCGGGCGTGCATAGCTCCTCCTTCAAGCCTCACTCAGTAGAGCTCATTGGCTAGGCAAACGTATGCCTTACGGGCAAGCTAATAGGGCGAGACACAGAGTCGTCAAGAGCTCATCATGGGTGAGACACAGGCGAATCGTCCTGTTCGTTTGCCGACCTGGGGCGGAGTCGGGCATGATTAGGCAAACGTTGTCCTAAGGAGCGAGCCGTGAGTTCACTGGTGGAGGTCGCGCGGGCGGCCGGCGTGTCCGTGTCCACCGCGTCACGGGTGCTGACCGGTTCCAGTCACCCCATCTCGGCCAAGACCCGTGCCAGGGTCATCGCCGTCGCCGAGCAACTGGGCTACTCGCCCAGCGCGTTGGCGCGTGCACTGGTCTCCCGCAACAGTCGCCTGCTGGGCGTCCTCGTGAGCGACATCGTCAACCCATACTTCTCCGTCATCGCTCGCGGCGTGGACGACGTGGCCAGCCGAGCCGGCTATGTCACCATGCTGTCCAACGTCGACAGGCGTACCGCCACGGAGATCAACCGCGTGCAGACCATGCGGGACTACCGAGCCGCCGGAATGATCTTCGCGGGCAGCGGCTACATCGACGACCCCCAGGCGCCGGAGCTGGCCAAGGCCGTCCGCCAAGCACAAGAACAAGGCATCAAGGTCGTCTCGCTCACCGTGCGCGAGCTCGGATGCCCGACCATCACCGCGGACAGCCGGACCGCCGCGTACGACATCACCGACCACCTCGTCTCGCTCGGCCATCGCCGGATCGCGTTCATCGAAGGCCCCGCAGGCATGATCGCCTCACAGCAGCGGCGTGACGGTTTCCTCGCCTGCATGCGTGATGCCGATCTCGCCGAGACCGCGGAATGCCACCCCGGCGGCTTCGACTATGAGGCCGGACACGCCGCGACCATGCGGCTCATCGCCCGCCCGCCCCTGCCCGACGCCATCCTCGCCGCCAACGACGAAGCAGCCGTCGGCGCGCTCAGCGCTCTTCGGCAGGCCGGCATCGACGTGCCGGGCCAGATCTCGGTCGCCGGCATGGACGACTTCAGAGTCGCCCAGTTCGTCGGCCTGACCACCGTGAGCCTGCCGCTGTACGAGATGGGCGCCATGGCCGCCCGGCACATCATCGACGCTCCGCCCGGCGCCGACAATGCCACGACCACCGTCCTGAGCCATCGGGTCATCCCCAGGGAGACCACCGCATGGCGCTCCACCGGCAGCACTCACCCGTGACCGGCTCGTGGTGAGCCGGATCCGGTCGGCGTGCCGGCCGTGGGCCGCAAGCGCTTTCACCTAGGTTCGGCTATTCCACGTCCTAGGCTTCTCCTATCATCAATCATCTGGTGTCAGCGCTTTCAGTTGTGATGATCGATCTCGCAAACGCTACACTGCGAGTCGCAACAGGGGTGTGGTAGGGGAGTGCCGATGTTGCCGGAAGGCCGCCCGGTCCGTCTGCAGGACGTCGCGGAGCACGCCGGGGTCTCGCTCGCCACCGCGTCCCGCATGTTGAGCGACGCGGATTACAAGGGACGGGCCTCCCTGCGCAACCGGGTCTTCTCGTCCGCGGCCGAGCTCGGATACCTGCCCAACCTGCACGCACGGGCCCTCGCCAGCTCGACCTCGACGAGTGTGGGGCTCGTCGTGCACGACGTGCGTGACTCGTACTTCGCCATGATCGCAGGAGGAGTGATCAAGGTCGCCGAGGCGCACAAGCTGCTCGTGACCATGGTATGCACTTATCGCGACCCGCAGCAGGAGCTCAACTACGTCAGCCTGCTCAGCGCGCAGCGCCCCCGCGCGATCATCCTGGCCGGCAGCTCGTTCTCCGACCGGGCTCATTCCGCCGCGCTGATGGAGCAGCTTTCTGCATATCAGGCCTCCGGGGGAGCGATCGTGTCGGTGACGCGGGGACGCAAGATCGGGCACGTCGTCGACGTGGGCAATGTCGAGGCCACCCGTCAACTCGCCCACCGGCTCGTCGATCTCGGGCACACCTCGTTCGGCGTGATCTCGGGGCCGGCCAAGCTCATGGCGGTGCGCGACCGCATGCGCGGGTTGCGGCTCGGCCTCCAGGATCGAGGCATCGAGCTCTCCTCCGACTCGATCGTCCGCGTGGACATCTCCCGAGACGGCGGGGCCCGGGGCGCCCGTCTGCTGCTCGACCGTCCGGACCAGCCGACGTGCATCTTCGGGATCGCCGACGTCGTGGCGGTCGGCGCGATGGCGTGGATGAGGTCCGCCGGTCTGCGTATCCCGGCGGACATCTCGGTGGCGGGGTTCGGCGGCACGCCGCTGGCCTCCGACGCCGTCCCGGGCCTGACCACGGTCCAACTCCCGCTTGAGCGCATCGGCCAGGTCGCGATGGAGCTCGCGCTGCTGCCCAGGGAGGAGCCACCTCACACCGTGGCGATTGGGGGCACCGTGCTGATGCGGGACAGCACGGCGCCGCCACAATCGTGACTCCCGGCCGAAACGATCAGCCGAGCACCCGCGCCGCGAACCGTTTCTTGATCATACGAATCACCTCGTCCGGAGGAGACGACCAGACCTTCTCATTGAAGATCTCGACCTCGATCGGTCCGCGGTAGCCGGTGGCGTCGACCGCGCGGGTGATCGACCGCAGGTCGATCACACCGTCGCCGGGCACGCCCCGGCCGAAGACCGGGTGCGGCTGTGGCACCAGCCAGTCGCACACCTGGTAGCCGATGATCCGATCGCCGGCGCGCCGGATGTCCTCGGCGAGTCGGGGATCCCACCACACGTTGTACGTGTCGACCGCGACGCCCACTTCGTCCGGCCGGAACTGCGCCGCCAGCTCGACTGCTTGGGCCATGGTCACGATGACCGACCGCTCCGCGCACATCATCGGATGCAGCGGTTCCACGGCGAGCCGCACACCGCGCTCCACCGCGTAGGGCACGAGCTCGGCCAGACCATCGCGCACGGCGTCGCGGGCGGCCGGAAGGTCGCGATCGGCCGCTACCCCGCCGCAAACGAGGTACAGGACGTCGGCGCCCAGCTGCGCGGTCATGTCGATCGCCCGCTCGTTGTCAGCCCGGCCGGACCATGGTCCGTCGGGGCTGTTGTCGGTGAAGAAGCCGGCACGGCAGACGCTGGAGACCGCGACGCCGTGGTCGCCGAGGATCTTGACGGCCTTCTCCACGCCGATCTCCGCGACGCGATCCAGCCACGCGCCCACGTATCTGATGCCGTGGCGCGCGCATCCCCGTACGGTCTCCTCGAAGGTCCAGCTCTTCACCGTGATCTGGTTGATGCTGAGGCGGTCCGTGTCCATCGGCGCGTCCTCCTCGGTGGAGGGATGAATGTCCATCACTACGCCGGAATCTCCAGGTCGGGGATGTCGATCCAACGGCGCTCGTGCCACGATCGCATCGCGAGCTCGGCGAGCTGAACGCCTTTGGCCCCTTCCAGCAGGTCCCAGGGGAACTCGGCGTCCTCGACGACGTGGCGGAGGAACATCTCCCACTGAATGCGGAACGCGTTGCCGAACTCCTGGTTGTCCGGAACCTCCGACCAGCCGGCCCGGAAGTCGATCGGGTTGGGGATGTCAGGATTCCAGACCGGCATCGGGGTGTTGGCGCGCGACTGCACGCGGCAGTCACGCAGCCCGGCGACGGCGCTGCCCAGCGTGCCGTCGAGCTGCCATTCGCCGATCTCGTCGCGGTACGGGCGGGTCACCCACGAGGTGGTGAACTGCGCCAGCACACCGTTGTCGAACTGGAACATGCCATACGCCGCGTCCTCGGCCGTCGCCCGGTATTCGTCGCCGTTCTCGTCCCAGCGGCGGGGGACGTGAACCTGGCCGTGGCAGAGCACGGACTTGACCGGTCCGATGATGTTGTCGAGCACGTACCGCCAGTGCGGGTACATGTCCAGGATCAGGCCGCCCCCTTCCTCCGCGCGGTAGTTCCACGATGGCCGGTTGGGCTGCTGCCAGTCGCCTTCGAAGACCCAGTACCCGAAGTTGAGCCGGAAGCTGAGGAGGTCTCCGAAGAATCCGCCGTCGATCAGCCGCTTCAGCTTGCGGATTCCCGGCAGGAACAGCTTGTCTTGGACGACTCCGTGCTTGACACCGGCCGCGTTGGCCAGCCGGACGAGTTCGATCGCCTCATCGAGGTCGCCCGCGGTCGGCTTCTCGCAGAAGACGTGCTTGCCGGCCGCGATGGCCTTCTTGACGGCCGCGGCGCGCAGGTCGGTGAGCTGGGCGTCGAAGTAGATCGTGTCGTTCGGATCGGCGAGGGCCTCGTCGAGGCTGGTCGTCCAGCGATCGACGCCGTAGCGGCTCGCGAGTTCCTTGAGCTTGGCGGCGTTGCGGCCGACGAGGATCGGGTCGACGAGGAGTTTTCGTCCATCGGCGAGGGTCAGCCCGCCCTGGTCCCTGATGGCGATGATCGACCGGTCGAGGTGCTGGCGAGTCCCCATCCGCCCGGTGACGCCGTTCATGATGATGCCCACCCGGATCTGATCCATGCTCACTCTTTTCTTGAGGATAAACTGCAAGCGCTTTCTATATTTGCCACGATTCCCCTGTCAAGGCCGCCGGGCGGCGGGAGCCGGCCAGCAGCCGGTGTGCGGTGGCTCCCAGGACGGCCGCGACCTGCTCGGCGGACAGGCGTTCCCCTTGAACGGCGGCCCTGGTGACGGCCTCGACGGGATCGGCGCACCCCGTCGGGAACGGGTAGTCGCTGCCGAGCATCACCTGGCCGGCGTCGGCGAAGCCGATCAGCCATGACAGGGCCTGAGCGGAGTGGGTCAGCGAGTCGAAGTAGAGCCGCCGCAAGCATTCGCTCGGCGCGGCCATGCCTGGCGCCCGTTCCAGGGCGGCGATCGCGTCGAAGCGCCCGGCGACGTAGGGCAGGAAGCCGCCCCCGTGTACGACGCAAAGGCACAGCTCGGGGAAGCGCTGGAGCGTTCCGGCCAGCGCCATGGCGCCGACGGCCGCCGTCGACTGTGCGGGATTGTCCACGATGTCGGTCAGGCGGGAGAAAGCGATCCCGGCAGGTGAGGCCGGCCGCCAGGGATGGAGGAGAACAAGGGCGCCTGCGCGGCTCGCCGCGTGCCAGAACGGATCCCAGTCGGGCTCGTGGAGGGCGGGCCCGGAGCCTCCGAGACCGATCTCGGCGCCGTGGAAACGGCCGGTGTCCAGGCAGCGGGCCATCTCGGCGGCGGCGGAGCGCGGATCCCGCCGGTCCACCAGCGCCAGGCCGCGAAGCCGGGCGGGCGCGTGGTCGACCAGCTCTCCGAGGGAATCGTTGACCATCCGGACGAACCGGGCGCCGTCGCGAGGGCCGAGCTCGTCAGGTGTCAGCTCCATCCATGGCGAGACGACCTGGACGTCTACTCCCATCTCATCCATCGCGCTCAGCCGACGGGACGGATCGGTCAGCCGCTCGTCGATCACCGGCGTCACGCGGCCGCCGATGTCGAGGTGGGTCCCGTCCCCGTCCTCCAGCAGGTCCACGCCGAGGCGATCGGCTCGCAGGTGCTCGATCAGGGTGTGCGGCACGGCGTGCGCGTGCACGTCGATGACCGGGGTCCTCCTGCGGCCTTCTGTTGCCATTGTCGTCATGCTGTGAGAACGTACATGAAAATTGAAAGCGCTTTCTAGTAGAGAAGGCTGATCGGATGCGCTTGCAACCCCTGCTCGACCGGGTCGTCCTCGTCACGGGGGCCGGTCGCGGGATAGGGAGATCCATCGCGATGGCCGCCGCTCGTGGCGGAGCCCACGTCGCCATCGCGTACCACTCGAGTGAGGCCGGGGCCCGTGAGGTCTCCGAGGAGATCCAGGCCCTCGGCCGCGACGCCGACATCCACCCGTGCGACGTGTCGGACCGCGGCGAGGTGTTCGCTGTCACGGCCTGGGCCGAGAAACGCTTCGGGCGGATAGACGGCCTCGTGAACAACGCCGGCATCATGCCGGAGTCCCCGTTCCTCGAGATGCCCCCGGAGGACTGGGACCTCGTCCTGAAGACCAATCTGTCGGGCATGTTCCATGCCAGCCAGGCGGTGATTCCCGGGATGCTGGAGCAAGGCGGAGGCGTCATCGTCAACATCGCTTCCAGGCTCGGCCTGACCGGCTGGCCGAGGGTCGCGCACTACGCGAGCGCGAAAGCCGGAGCGATAGCGCTCGCCAAGTCGATCTCGCGGGAGTTCGGGCAGCGCGGAATCCGGGCGAACGCCGTGGCGCCCGGCGTCACCAACACCGCCATGGGGCGCACCGTGATGGTGGGCGAGGTCGGGCGCCAGCGTATGCGGGAGCTGCCTCTCGGCCGGTTCGGGGAGCCCGAGGAAGTGGCCGAGTGTGTGGTCTTCCTCCTCTCGGACGCCTCCAGTCTTCTTCTCGGCCAAACGCTGAGTCCCAACGGCGGCGGGCTGATGCCATGAGTGGCAAGCTCATCGGCGTCGAACAGGCCGTGGATTCGGTCCGCGACGGCGACGCCCTGTGGATCGGCGGGTCGGGCGCGGGCCACGGCGTCCCGCAGTTGTTCATCGACGAACTCGCCGCGAAGTTCGCCCGTTCGACGTCGCCGCGCGACCTAACGACCGTGCGCGTCGTCGGAATCGGCGACTTCGGCGACCGGGGCCTCTCCCAGCTCGCGCTGCCGGGGCTCACCCGGTGCACCATCGGGAGCAACATCGGCAACGAGCCGCGCCTGGGCGCGCTGGTGGCCGAGGGTGCGATCGAGTCCTATTCGTTCCCCCAGGGTGTGCTCTCGGCGTTGTGCCGTGACATTGCGGCGGGCCGCCCGGGCCACCTCACCCATGTGGGCCTGGGCACCTACGTGGACCCACGCCAGACCGGCGGGCGTCAGAACGGGCGCACCACCGAGGAGCTGGTCCAAGTCGTCGAGCTGGCGGGGAGGGAGTGGCTCTTCTACCCCGCACTGCCGGTCGACGTCGCGGTGATCCGCGCGACCACCGCCGACGAGGACGGCAACCTGACGTTCGAACGCGAGCCGATTCTCGGGGACTCCCTCGCGTTGGCCATGGCCGCCCGCAACAGCGGTGGTCTCGTCATCGCCCAGGTCGAGCGCCTGGCGGCGCGGGGCGCGCTGCGCCCGAACGAGGTGCGGATCCCCGGCGCGATCGTCGACCACGTCTACGTCGACCAGGAGCAGAGGCAGACCTACAGCACCGGCTACTCCCCCTTCTACTCAGGAGAACTGCGCATGCCATCCGGCGGCGGCGTCCCGACGCCGCTGAACGTCCGCAAGGTGATCGCGCGCCGAGCCCTCCTCGAATTCCGCCCGGGCGACATCTGCAACCTGGGCTTCGGCATCTCCCAGCAGATCGGCGCCGTGGCCGCTGAGGAGGGCGTGTCCGAACGCTTGACCCTCACGGTCGAGCAGGGGATCTTCGGGGGCATCCCCGCGCACGGCCCGGACGGCGGTGCGGGGGTGAACTACCAGGCGCGCCTGGACCAGCCCTCGATGTTCGACTTCTACGACGGGGGTGGCCTCGACATCGCGAGTCTCTCGTTCGCGCAGGTGGACCAGCACGGGAACGTCAACGTCCACGCGTTCGACGAGCGCATGAGAGGCCCGGGCGGATTCGTCAACATCAGCGCTCTGACCAGGCGCCTCTGCTTCGTCGGGACGTTCACGGCCGACGGCGTGCGCGTCGCGCTGACTGACGGGGCTCCCAAGATCGAACGCGAGGGGGTCCAGCTCAAGTTCGTCAAGGCTGTCAGAGAGATCAGCTTCAACGGCCGGATGGCGCTGAGCAAGGGGCAGACGGTCCGGTACATCACCGAACGCGCTGTCTTTGCCCTGACGGCGGAGGGCCTGGAGTTGATCGAGATCGCCGACGGGCTGGACGTGGAAAAGGACGTGCTCGCGCACATGGAGTTCCGGCCAAAGGTCAGCGGGCGCCTCCGCCGCATGGACGCACGCCTGTTCCTCCCCGCTCGCATGGGGATCGCCGCCGACTTCGCCGCCGACGAGAGGAGCTGACATGGCCGCGCTGGTCAACGTGACATATGGGGTGTGCGCGGAGATCGAGCTGGACAACCCGCCGATGAATGTGGTCTCACACGAGATGACCGCCCGGCTCCGCGAGACGTTGCGCGCCGTCGAAGCCGATGAGCGCACCCGTGTCGTCGTGCTCCACGGCGCCGGCGATCGGGCGTTCTGCGCGGGATCGGACATCGCCGAGTTCGAAGACCTGCACGGCCGGGTGGCCGAGGGCAAGCTCCTGCTGGAGAAGCTGGTCTACCGGCAAGTGGCCAAGCTGCGGGTGCCGTCCATCGCGGCCATCGAGGGGTACGCGCTCGGCGGGGGCCTCGAACTCGCCCTGTGCTGCGACCTACGGATCGCGGGGAAGCGTGCCAGACTTGGCCTGCCTGAGCTGAAGCTCGGGGTCGTCCCGGGAAGCGGCGGCACCCAACGGCTCCCGCGCATCGTCGGGCCCGCCCGTGCCAAAGAGATCATACTGCTAGGGGAGATTCTCGACGCCTCGACCGCTTTATCGATCGGCCTGGTCAACCGCGTGGTGCAGGCGGGCTCAGCCCTGGCCGCGGCGCGCGAGATGGCGGAGACGATCGCCGCCCGCGGGCCGGTCGCGGTACAGACCGCGAAATCACTCATCGACCAGGCGACCGAGCGGGCCCTGGACGACGGGCTGGCCCTCGAACTCGACGCGTCAGAGAAGATCTTCTCCACACAGGACGCCCTCGAAGGCGCGCGGGCCTTCCTGTCGAAGCGTCCGCCGACCTTCACCGGTCGCTGACCGATGATCTGCATGGAGTCTTCGACAATCTTCAGGGGAATCGTGATGCGTACAGTCGTTCTGTTCGGAAACCCGCTGCGCCGTGCCCATTCCGTCGTCATGCACAACACCGCGTTCGCCGCCTTCGGCATCGACGCCCGTTATGAACTGCGCGAGGTGCAGGAGTCACAACTGGCCGGTCAGGTGCGGCAGGCCAAGAGAGAGAAGTGGCTCGGCTTTCAGGTCACCGCGCCGTACAAGCAGGCGATCATGCCCCTGCTCGACGAGGTCGAGCTCGGCGCCCGGCGCATCGGCGCCGTCAACAGCGTGGACATCGACGAGGAGGGCCGGCTGGTCGGCTTCAACACCGACGTGACCGGCTTCATGACGGGAGTGCGGGCCTGCGTGGGCGAGGACTTGACGGGCGCGCGGGTCGTCGTCGCCGGCTCGGGCGGGGTGAGCCACGCCGCGACGTACGGCCTGGCCGGGGCGGGAGTCGGCCGCCTCACCGTCCTCGACCTCGATGCGGCCGACTCGCGCAGGCTCGCCGATGAGTTCAGCGCATTCGCCCGGATCGAGCCGATGGCCCTTGACGATCCGCAGGCACGCGACCGGCTCGCCGAGGCGGATCTGTTCGTCAATGCCACGTCGGTCGGCATGCTGAGCTCGGGTCCCGTGGTGGACGTCGACCACATCTCATCAGCGGCCGCGGTGTTTGACGTCGTGTACATCCCCAGAGAGACCGAGCTCGTGCGCCGGGCGAAGGCCCGCGGCATGCGCGCGGCGGGCGGCACCGACATGCTGGTGGCCCAGGCGGCCACGGCCTTCGTCCGCTGGACCGGCACGGACGATCCCACGAGCGTCATGCGAGAAGCACTCGAACCGTTACTCCTTCGCGATGACCTCGTTCCCTGATGCGCTGAGGGAGCGGGCTGGGTGACCCAGCGTTTGCGGCCCTTGCCCCTCGGATCCAAGCTCATGATCGCCATGTAGACGCACTTGAGAGCGGCCTGCTCGTTCGGGAAGTGGCCGCGGGCCTTGACCGCCCGCCGGATCCGCGCGTTGACCGACTCGAGCGTTGATCGAGCGGATGACGCGGCGGATCTCGGTGTCGAAGTTGAGGAAGGGCACGAACTCGGCCCCAGGCGTCCTCCCACAACTTCACGATCGCCGGGTACTCACCACCCCAGACGGAGCCCCCGACCAAGGGCCAGTTACTCGAAGGCGCGGTGGAGCTGGGTCATAGTGCTCTCGACGCGGCTCTTGTTGCCGACGACCACGTAGGTCTCGTAGTTGACCTTGTCGCCCTTGTCCATGGCTCCACTGGGGCTGGTGACCTGGATGGTGTTCTCGCCGAAGTGGCCGTTGTAGTCCATGGGCTCGCGGGTCATCGTGTAGTAGTAGGCCTTGCCGCCGAGAACCTCGGGCTTGACGTACATGCCGAGGCAGTAGTTGCCGTCGTCCGTGCAACGGACCATGGGGTCCTTGCTCGCGTGGGAGGCCACGGGCTTGGGCGACAGGCGACGGGTGGCGGGGCTGTAGGAGTAGACCTTCGTGAAGTCCGGCTGCAGGTAGGCGACGAGGACGCCACTGAAGTGGTCGTGTCGTTCGTCCTCCGAGGTGATCGTGGCGGTGGCGCGGAAGACGTTCTCCAGCGCGGGGGCGTCGTGATCTGGCGCGAGCTCGATCGCGGTCTTCAGCCAGTACGGCGACAGCCCCATGGTGAACGGGACGCGCTTGTCCTGGTAGTCGGCGCTGAGGCAGTCGCCCCAGCCCGGTTTCGTGTCCTCGAGGGTCACGAACATCGCGGGTCTCGACTCCGTGCGGATGGTCCAGCCGGACTTGGCCATGGTGTAGAGCGCGCTCGTGCTGGGTTCGTGGTAGGGAGGCTTCTTGCCCTCGTCGTCCTTGCGAGTGCCGGCCTGCGTGGGGTTGTAGCACTCGCTCGCCGCCTCACCCTTCTGCCAGGCGTGGAAGGCGTACTGGAAGGCGGCGCCGTGGCCGCCGCTGGAGATGAACTCCTTGTTGTTCACCTTGACCGACGCGATCGCGCCGGCCAGCGCCGTGGACGTCGTGACCGCCAGCGTGTTGCGCTTGTCGACCACGATGGTCGCCGTGACGTCCGGGAACGTCCGGTCATAGTTCTTCTTCGTGGCGCACTTGGACTTGTACGTGAGCACGAAGTCGTTGTAGGACGGGCTGTCCCGTGGCGGCGCCTCGCACGCGCCCTGCGCGGCTGTCGCTGCCACCGGGGCGATCGCGGCTGTCATGAGCGTGACCGCGGCCAGTACGGCCCCCTGTCGGATGAATCTCATGATCGAATTGAAGGGGAGATCGCCCGCAGAGCGCTATCTCCAACGCGCAGCTGGTGCTGCGCTATATGGATAGCCGACGTCGTGAACCCTCATAATCTCCACTCCACTCTCAAGTACAACCAGGCGAACAGCCCGGCAGCTCTGGGCCTTCAGAGAATCAGCCGCTCTCCGCTTCGCGCCATCAGGCGTAGCCCGCACGGCCCCTGGCCACCTGCCCCATGTGCTCGCCTGCCTGCGCAATCTGGTCGTAAGCCAATCAGAAGGTTCTGTGACGCTGGGTGAAAGGCGCTGATCAAGCCTCGAGTGCGACGGGCGGCAACGAGGAGTTGCCGGAGTTGCGGCCCTGCCGACGTTCCAGCTCGGCCACCCGCGCGCTCAGTTGCCCGACCGTCGCCTCCAGGTGCGCGATCGGCTGCCGCTGCGCTTCGATCGTATGCATCTGCCGGACCACCAGCGCGGCCAGATCGTCATACGACGAGCGGCGGCTCGCAGGCTTCGACACATAAAGATCATTCCACGATGCGACCCGTGCTCAAACCGGTGTGATCACGAGCTGCTGAATGCTTACGTCGAGCCCGGAGACATCGGCGGACGCCCCTCCTTGCGAGACGGTGTGATAAGGACCGCCGGTGTTTCCGCATGTCTGGAGCCTATTAAGGGCAAGAAATCATCAGGGTCCGCTGTTGACAATTCCCTCAGCCCGTCGCCTCGGCGCAGGAACCGGCATCTACCTCCGCCATCCTCAAGATCGCTCAGATGGCCGAACTCGAGGTCTTAAAGCGTTGCCGGTGATGCCTCCACTATCCCGAATGCGGAGTGGATCAGACGTAACGCGGATATTACCTGCCGCTGGGTGCGGCTAGGCTCATCCAGCCCCCTAGATCGACGCAGGATGTGCACGGCGCCCGCGTGCGAACGAGACCGCATCCGTTGCTGCCATCGCCGGATTCAGCGGCTCGGCAGCTCGCAGAGCTGTGCATGGCGACGTCTCATGTCGACCTCGATAAAAGGCATCGATTGACGGAGTCATCCTGCGCAGACACGCCACAGGAGAAGCCTTGCGAAGATATCTGACGGTATTAGCGTGTCTCACGGCTCTGATAGTGCCCGGGACTCAAGCAAACGCCATGTCCGAGTCCACGACCGAGGACGCGTGCCGCCTGGTGGCGACGGCACCTACTCTTGGCGTGGGAGGTGTCATCCGCGCAACGGCCACCAGGATCGGCTGCGAGAACCCCGCGGCTCTCCACGTGCGCATCGTGCAGTCCCGGCCGGGCTCAGACCGGGTGCTCAAGAGCGCGTCTCGTACCGTGACGAACGGTGACGTCGCGGTGAGCATCCGTTGCACTAGCCGTCCCCTCTACATGATTGGGCTGGACGGAGACGGGCACAGGCAGCGCTCGAGCATGGTTCGCCTGATATGTGGCCCCACGCCCACGCCCACTCCGAGCCCCACGAGCAGCCCGAAACCCACCGTCAGTGCGAGCCCCACCGTCAGTCCGAGCCCCAAACCCACCGCGACCCCGAAACCCACCGCGACTCCGACTTCCACCGCTACCCCGACTGCGCCGGCGAAGGGATTGCTTGGCTGGGAACTCACCGCGGCGAATACCGGCCTCACGGCGATCGGCATGTCCTGTGACGCCCTCCCGGTCTATACGGGCAGCAGCAAGCCGGCCGCGGGGACCACGATCTCCGGCAAGCGCATAGAGACCGGGCTGGACCTGTCGGCCGGGGACATCCTCGTCGAACGCTCATGCATCCGCCCGAAGAAGCTCGGGATCACGCAGCCGTTGGTGACCACCACGGGCGAATGCACCGGTAACAGTTGTGTGGTGACTCCGGGGAAGGTGACGATTCGTGACTCCGAATTCGACGGATCAAAGCTGAGCGCCAAGACCATTGCGGGCTCATGCGCGTTCCTCGGCGTTGGAATTCTGCAGCGTAACCGCATGCATGGCATGGGTTCGGGCATCTGCTTCTACAATACGGGAAAGCGCCTGGATGCCATCGCGGAAGGCAATTACATCCACCACCTCCGATCGGACGGTGAGTCGCACAATGACGGCGCCACCATCCGGGACTTCGTGACGACGAGCACGCCCGACCGCAGGGCCGTCTTCCGCGGCAACCGCATCGACTGCTCATCGGGAAACGACACCGGCGCGCTGTTCATCCAGACTCTCGGCGCTGACATCGACCAGGTGACCATCGAGCAGAACCTGCTCGAGGGCGGCGGCTATCAGCTCGGCCTGGAAGCGGGCTTCGGACACGTGTACGGCAAGCACATGCGAGCCGTCAACAATCGCTTCTCCGGCACCGGCTGGGGCGCCCGCTACGTGGAACGCAAGAGCCTGAGCTACGGCTGGAGTGAGTGGCGGGACAACTACATCAACGATCCCGCCCAGGCCGGCAACAAGGGCCGTGCCGTCACCGCACCTTAACCAGCGCATCGGACGCGTGATTCACCGCGTTCTGTGTCACCGCGCGTCCGATGCGGTATCTATCCGGAATCTCGAAAAGGTAATTGTGCCCTCCATATCGGGCACCTCCCCGCGGCCGGGGCCCGTCCTTGCCGCCCTTGGCGTCGCGGATCTGCAGGACCCCGGCACCGGTGTCGACGTCGCCCGGGCGCAGCAGCCGGGCTTCGGAAGCGCGCAGGCCGCAGGCGTAGATCGTCCGGAACAGCACCGGCATGACCAGGTGCCGGCGGCCGCTACAAGGAGCTGTACGAGGGCAACATCGGTATGCACCGTCGCCCGCCCTTCCTCCAACGCACGCCGTATGTCTTCGACCACGCCTCACCCTCTCAACAGACCAAGGCACATGCCTGGTCGATGATCTCGATGAGGTGCAGTTAACAGGGGCTCACGGTGGTGCCGGATGCGGCGATGCCGATGGTCGCGGCTGCGGTGACAGTCGTAGCGATCGGCATGGCGGTCAGGTAACCGATCCACACCGTCAGGGCGCCGCCGACGGCCGCCGCCGTGCAGGCGGACGCCGTGGCCATGATGAAGAAGGCCACTTTGATGAGACCACTCATGCCGTTCGAGCAGCGGCGTAGCGCTGGGCCAGGCCCTGCTCCGGCCGATCCGTAGCCCCCACGAAAGAGTCCTGCGTCAGCTCGTACAGATCACTGTCCGAAACATGCACTCCGGACGACGTTATCTGGATAGCCGCTGTCGCATTCACCGCCTACGTTCACACCCAAAGGCGGCGACGCGACTGAGCAAGGAAAAGCAAACATGGCCATTGCTCTGGCTTTATCGACAAAGCCAGCGCCAACTCATCCATCTCCTATTCCAGGGAGGCACCATGCGCACGAAAATCCTCAAGGTCATTGGCGGGACGTTAACCGCTCTGGCCCTGACCACGGCGCCGGCGTACGCGGGCGGACCTTGGCTCATGCAGTGGGCCGAGCGGTCAGTGGCATGAGCGTGTGCGTCGGCAGCGCCCCAGTATGGTGAGATGGCGGCTGTGGTGATCAGCGAAGTCGGCGGCTGGCCGGTGGGCGAGACCCTTGAGGACCTCACCGAGTACGCGATGGCGCAAGGCGCTGAGGGATACGATGTTCACGAGGTAAGGCTGTGCAGGTGCGCGGCGTGCGGCGGACATATCTTCGGCGTTCATGGTGATCTAGAGGAGCACGCAGCGAAGCGCATATGCCGCGGCTGCGGTGCGGAGCATTTCATCGCGGACAGCGGCCAATACTGGGATGACGCCACGTCCGGCATCATGGTCTGCGAGTGCGACGGTGACGGCGACGAAGAGGACTTCAACGTCGCCGTGGGCTACTCTCTCTACGCCGATGGTGACGGGATCCGTGCGATCGCCATCACGAGTCGCTGTGTCGCGTGCGGGCGTCTCGGCTACTGGGACGACTGGATGATCCGCGGCGGCGAGATGCACCTGTTGGATCTCGCGTAGCTCTTCCTTGCACAGCCAGCAGGCATCCTCAGCGCACTGACATCGGCGGAAGAGGACGACAGCGCGCTTGGTCTTGTCCTTGTACTTGCGGGCCATCGCCGACACCATGGATCGGTGTTTGGCGGCCAGCGTTTTCAGCAGTGAGGTCTGCATGACCCAGTGCAGCCGGTTGAGTCGATAGACGTCGCCGGCCAGCAGGTAATACTGGTCGATGCCCCGGTACTCCGCGCCGTACGTGCTGATGATCGTGTGGTCGTCGAAGTTCATCAGTGCGGTGCGCCGCTCGAGTTTGCCGTGCTAGAGGGCGTTCTTGGCCTTGATCACCGTCGTAGGCACGCGCAGTCGGATGATGCAGTTGACCGCGCGACGCCCGCGCTTGAGCGTCTGGTCGCCGTGCTGGACGGTGATTTCGTAGCCGAGGAATCTCGCCGCGCCTGTTCGGGCGCCTGCCCGGGTCGGGAAGAGCGGCATGCCGGGCCCGGGGCCGAGCTCGGCGAGCCAGATTTTCAGCACCCTGACAACCTGGCTGGTCAGCGGGGTCGCCCTGTCGTTGCGTCCCTTGCCGTGGCAGCGGACGTGCGGGCTGACGCCCAGGTGCGCGTCCTGGCAGGTGAGTGCGGTGAGCTCCGATACCCGCAGGCCGGTCTGGACAGCGAGCCGGAGCAGAGCAACGCCGTGAACGCGCCGTATCCGCAGCGAGAAAGGCATCCGATGGGGCGGGCGACCGCTGGCACCCGCCACCTGAAGCCGTCACCGGGCTGGGTGACGGTGGCCGAGAGCTACCACCTCCACATCTGGGTCGGTTCTCGAACCTGTACCGCGCGGCGTACGGCCGATCTCCCTCGGCCACGCTCAAGAGCGCGCGTTGACCAAGGCAGGGATGTCCGTTTTGCGTGGCAGGCTCCGCACTTTACGGATAGACCTCGAATGATGATCGGGTCAGACTTCTCATCACTCGTGCAATCACCCGCGTGGAGGTCGCGTGACAAGGGCCCAGCCGCTTTCCCTGGAGGACGGCCTCCCCCCGGACCTGGCCGTCCGGTGGGATGACGCATCTGCCACGCTCGGCGCTGTCGCCGCGCTGCGCGACGCGTTCGGCACAGGCCGCGTGCTGAACTGGCGCGCCGAGGCGATGCCGCGGACCGTCGTCCCGCTCCTGTGGCATCTCCCGCCTCCCGAGAACGCGGCACAGGACTTCGCGGAATGGCGCTCGGTCTTCCGGCCGGGGTTGTGCTACTACCGGCGCGGGCCCGGGTTCGTCCAGGTCAAGGACGTGCGGGACCCGGAGGAGGCGGGGAGCTTCACCATCGACAAGCCGTACGTCCTGAGGGCATTCCTCCGGTGCCTCCGGCCGACCGCGCTCACCGACCTGGACGCCCTTGAACGCGACGCGGCTGAGGCGTTGCTCGACGAACGGCTCCTGCTGCGCGCCGCCGACCAGGCGGTTGTCCTCCCCTACCGTATGCGGCGCTGGCCGGTGCCCGCGATGGGGCTGTGAGGGGCGAGCGGATGAGCACCAACGACGAGACCCAGGGCGCGGCCGAGGCGCGAGCCTGGACCGAGCTACTCGAGATCATCTTCGGGTTCCGCTTCTCCCAGGTGGTCCACACCGCGGTCCGGCTCGGGATCGCCGACCACCTCGCGGACGGCGAGAAGACGGTCGCGCGGCTCGCCCAGGCGACCGGGACGCACCCGCCGACCCTGCACCGGCTGCTGCGCGCACTCGCGGCCTTGGACATCGTCATCGAGACGGCCGCCGATTCGTACCGGCTCGGCGCGCTCGGACGGCCCCTGCGCTTCGGAGCGGAGAACTCGGTGACGGCCCTGACGCTGATGGCCGGGGACGACATGGCGTGGCGAGCCTGGGGGGAGCTCACGCACAGCATCCGTACGGGTGAGCCCGCCTTCGACCACCTCGCCGGAATGAACAACTTCGCGTACATGGCCGGCCGTCCGGAGCTGGCGGCGGCCTACCACGAGGCCGTGCGGCGGGACACCGCCGGCCTCGCTCCGGCGCTGGCCGCCCACGTGGACTTCTCGCGGTTCAAGAAGGTCGTGGACGTGGGCGGCGGTGCGGGCGCGCTGCTCGCCGAGATCCTGCGCCGCGAACCCGGCGTGCGCGGCGTCCTCTTCGACACCCCCGCCGGTCTCGTGTCCGCGCCGCGCGTCCTGGCCGAGGCGGGCGTCGCGGAGCGATGCGAGATCATCGCGGGAGACTTCATGGAGGAGGTTCCCAAGGGCGGTGACGCCTACGTGCTCAAGTACGTCCTGCTCGACTGGGACGACGACGGCGCCCGGACGATCCTCGCCAACTGCCGCCGCGCCATGCCGGAGCACGCGTCCCTCATCGTCGTCGAGCTCATGCGGCCCGATCCCCCGGACCCCTGGACGGCCGTGGGAGACCTCGACCTGCTGGTGACCACGGGCGGCAGGGAGCGCACCGAAGCGGAGTTCGAGGCGCTCCTACGGTCGGCGGGTCTCGAACCCGCCTCGGTGCGGGCGCTGCCGGACGAGGCCCATTTCAAGGTGATCGAGGCGAAGGAGGTGAGAACATGATTGCCACCACTCTGAAGAAGACCCGCATCCGGCCGTCCAAGTACTGCCGTTCAGTGCGGATCACCGTGGGTCAGGCCCGGAAGGACTCGGCCCCCGCGGGTGAGGCCGTCCTGGAACGGCGGGCGCGCGGTACCGACTGAACGACGAGGTGACAGCGAGAAGGCCGCCGAGGCACGGACCGGCCTTCTCACCCTCTCGACCGGTTTCCCCGGCTGACCGGCGCCCGGCGCGCCACCGGACCACCTTCGCGTCGAACGGAGCGGACGCATCATGCGGCTGACACTCGCGGCCATGCCCTGGCAGGCGATCAACCGGCCCTCGCTGCCCCTCGGGCTGCTCCACGGCCTGGTCGCGCGGGAATGCCCGGAGGTCGAGGTCACCGAATACCACGGCGGCGTGCGCTGGGCGGAGCACCTGTTCGCGGCCGACGCGACGCCGCCGTCGGACTACACCGAGATCGCCGACACCGGGGTCTTCCACGGCCTGGGAGACCTGATCTTCGCCGGATGCCTGTACGACGACCCGGGCCGGGGCGCGGACGCGCTGGAGCGCGTCGCTGCGACGTACGGCTTCGACGCCGCGGGCATCCTGCGGATGCGCGAGCTCTCCGCCGGGTTCGTCGACAAGGTGGCGGCCGAGATCCTGGCGTCCGGCCCTGACGTGGTCGGGTTCTCCACCACCTTCATGCAGAACGCGGCCAGCCTCGCGCTCGCCCGCCGGATCAAGGGTCTGCGGCCAGAAGTGATCGTCGTGTTCGGCGGCGCCAACTGCGACGGGCCGATGGGCGCCGCCCTGCACCGCAACCACCGGTTCGTCGACCTGGTCGTCCGCGGCGAGGCGGAACAGGTGTTCCCGAAGCTGCTCTCCCGGCTCGGCGAGGACGCCCTGCGCGGAGACTTCGCCGACATCCCCGGCGTCTGCTGGTGGGACGGCGACCGCTCCGTGGCCAACGTCCAGCCGGCGCACAGCGTGCCTCCCGGCCTGATCCCCATCCCGGACTACACCGCCTGGCAGGACGCGTTCGAACGCTCGCCGCTGCGCGAGTACCTCACGCCGGAACTGGTCGTCGAGAGCTCGCGCGGCTGCTGGTGGGGCGAGAAGCACCACTGCACGTTCTGCGGCCTCAACGGATCGCTCATGCGGTTCCGCAGCAAGTCCCCCGAACAGTTCTGGACGGAGCTGAGCACCCTGGTGGCACGCCACCAGATCCTCGACGTGATCACCGTCGACAACATCCTCGACATGGGTTACCTGAAGACCCTGCTCCCCCGCATGGCGGAGGCCGACTGGGACCTGCGAGTCTTCTACGAGATCAAGTCCAACCTGCGCGGCGATCAGATCGCGGCGCTCGCCGACGCCGGGATCGTCCTGCTCCAGCCCGGGATCGAGAGCCTGAGCGGCAGGGTGCTCGGCCTCATGGACAAGGGGGTGGACGGCGTGACCAACGTCCGGCTCCTCCGCGACTGCGAGGACAACCACGTCACCTGCGAGTGGAACTACCTGTACGGCTTCCCCGGGGAGCGGCCCGAGGACTACCTCAACGTGATCGACCAGATCCCGGCGCTGGTCCACCTGCAGCCGCCCTCGTACTCCCAGCGCATCATCCTCGAACGCTACAGCCCCTACTTCGAGCGTCCCGAGCTGGGCTTCGCCCGCCGCGAGCCCGCCGCCTTCTACCGCGACATCTACGACCTCCCCGAGAGTGAGCTCGCCGACCTCGTCTACTTCTTCGACTGCGACGACGCCGGGATCGGCGAGGACGTCGCGGCGGACCTCATGGCCGCGCTCCACCGGTGGCGGCGCGGCTACCCGCACTCCTCGCTGGTCGCCGAGGACGACAGCGCCGAAATCTTGATCATCGACCGCCGCGCGGAATGGCCGGGGGCCCGACACCGGTTGACCGGCTGGCGGGCCGACGCCTACCGGGGGCTGCGCCGACGCCGCACGGTCAACGGGCTGTGCTCCCACCTGGGGGAGCTGGGCCATGACGTCGGCGCCGCCGCCGTCCAGGCGTGGCTGCGCGACGCGCTCCGGGACGGCCTGGTGTTCGTCGACGACACCGCCTGGGTCGCGCTCGCGACAGCCCGAGTCCCGCAGAAGGTGATCATGGACGAGGCCGCTGCGGCCCGGTAGCCGTCCCTGCGCCTGCCGATAATTACATCCGCCCAGGTCATGACCATGTGACGGCTTCGCCTGGCGCGCGCGAGCTCCGGCCACGGCCAGCGATCGCCTGGATGAGGCAGGGCAGGCCGACCAGGATGGCCTCGGCGGCGCAGACGCGTCGCCCGCTATGCCTGGAGCTTCGGCGACGGCATCACCCAGACCACCACCGATCCCCCGCACCACGCACCTCTACCCGCGGGCTGGCACGTTCGGGGCGACCCTCGTCGTCACCGACAACGAGGGGTGCTCAATAAAGATGATCTCCGTCGGCCAGGGGTTTCTGTGCAACGGCACGCCGGCCGCCGTCACCGCACACGACATCGTCATACCGAACTAGCGCTCGGCCCGTCCGGCCGGGGCGGGCCGGGCTTCTTCCATGCCCCCGACGCACGCGGCTCTGGGATCACGCGTTTGCGTGTCCCGGTCTGACCAGGCCCGTCTCGTAGGCGAAGACGGCGACTTGGGTGCGGTCGCGCAGCTGGAGCTTGTTCAGAATGCGGCCCACGTGAGTCTTGACGGTCTGTTCCGCCAGGACGAGCCGGCCCGCGATCTCCGCGTTCGACAGGCCGTGGGCGATGAGGGCGACCACCTCGGTCTCGCGTTCGGTGAGGTCGCCGGCACGGGCCTGGGCCGGGGGCCGCGGGGTGCCGCCCAGCCGGGAGAACTCCGCGATGAGTCGCCTGGTGATGTTCGGGGAGAGCAGGGCCTCGCCCGCGGCCACGACGCGTACGGCCTCGGCGAGCTGGACACCCGAGGCGTCCTTGAGCAGGAATCCGCTGGCGCCCGCCCGCAGCGCCTCGTACACGTATTCGTCGAGGTCGAAGGTCGTCAGGATGAGGACCTTGGTGGCGAGGCCGGGATCCGCGGTGATGCGGCGAGCGGCCTCGATGCCGTTCAGCCCGGGCATCCGGATGTCCATCACGATCACGTCGGGGTGCAGGTCGGCGGCCTTGGCGACGGCGTCGGCGCCGTCCTCGGCCAGGCCCACGACCTGGATGCCGGGCTGGGCGTTGAGAAGGACGGAGAAACCCTCGCGGACCATGGCCTGGTCATCGGCGATCAGCACGCGGATCGTCACGTGTGGCCTTCCTTCGCGGTCGTGGCGGTGTCCACGAGCACCGGGAGCAGGATGGAAATCTCGTAGCCACCGCCGGGCGTGGCACCTGCGGCAAGTTCGCCGCCGAGCATCGCGGCACGTTCACGCATGCCCATGATGCCGTGACCGGCGCCGGGCGAGGGCCTGGTCTTGTCACGCGAAGGGCCGTTGAGCACACGCAGCCGCAGCGTGGAGAGCGCGTAGACGATCTCGACGCGGACCGTGGAGCCGGGCGCGTGGCGCAGCGCATTGCTCAGGGCCTCCTGGACGATGCGGAAGGCCGACAGTTCCACACCCGGTGGCAGTGGGCGGGCCGTACCCGAGACGTCCAGCTCAACGCGCAGGCCGGCGGAGCGCACGTTGGCGACGACGCTGCCGAGCTGGTCCAGGGTGGGCTGAGGGCCGCCGGGCGCCGGGGAGTCATCGGTGGTCTCCGCGCGCAGGACCCCCAGGACATGGCGCAGCTCGGTGAGGGCTTCGAGGGCGTTCTGGCGGATGACGGCGAAGGCGTTGACCAGTTCTTCGGGCGGATCCTCGACGCGGTAGGGCGCGGCGTCGGCCTGGATGGAGATGACGGACATGTGGTGGGCTACCACATCATGCAGTTCGCGCGCGATCCGGGCACGCTCCTCCAGCAAGGCCCGGCGCCCCCTCTCCGCGATGGTGGCCGCCTGCTGCACCTGGAGCCGCTGCCGTGTCTCCCGGAGGCTGCGTGCCGAGGTGCCGAGGAACACGGCGACCGCGAAAATCATCGCGGGAGTCAGCGGGTTTTCCCAGAGCAGGTCTCCGCCCGGCCATTGTATGCCGCCGGCCAGCAAGCCGCTGAGCAGCAGCGTCTCGACGGCGACCCGGGGCCGGTTGCGCAGCGCCACCAGGAACAGCACCCCGGCATGGACGAACCATGGCCACGGCTCGCCGATGAACGTGGGCGAGTAGGGCGTCGCGGCGGTGCCGGCCAGGAACGCCATCGACAGCCACCACGCCGGCACCGGCCAGCGCAGTGCCGACACCAGGATCACCGCGTGGGCGATCGCGAACGGCGCGGCCGCGCTGCCCTCGGCCGTCGCGGCGAGGAGGACGGCGGCCAGCACGATCAGCACGTGTGGCAGCCATTTCAGCGGCCGCGGCCCGGCCATGGGCGGCAGCGGCTGCCGGGCCGATGTGAGCAGATCCGCTCGTACGCCCCGCAGCACGGCACCCATCGCGTCGGCCCTGTCCACGTGGACGATCCTAGACACGGGGCGGCTCTTCGCAGGCGTTTCGCGCTCCGCCCTTCGACGGACGGCCGGCCCGGCCGCGCTCGACCGCGCCGAACGCGGTCTGGCATACGGCCAGCGCGATCGCGAAGACCGGCAGCCAGCCGAGCCGGGCCAGGACCCAGCCGAGATCGTCCGGCCTGGTGTGCAGGCCCGGGAGCGGGCCGGACAACAGCCCCATGGCGGTGACCGCGAGCATCGCCGTCTGGTGCCAGAGGAAGATCGTCATGGCGGAGAGGTTGGCCGCGGCCACCGCCGCCCAGACCATCGGCCGGGTCATCATCCGGCGCAACGGCTCGCGCAGCAGCAGAGCCAGTCCGCATTGGGCCAGGCCGAAGGCGACGGCCGCCAGGGTGGGCGGGTTGAGATTGGAGACCGGCGTGCCGGGCACCCCGACCATGGACGCCGGGTATCCGCCCCAGATGACGAGGCCTGCGGCGGCGACCCCGCCGATGATCAGCAGCGGACCCGAGCGGCGGGTGTCGAGCCGGCCCCGCGCCCACGCCGCGCCCAGCGCGTACGGCACCAGCCAGCCGGCCACCACGTTCACCCAGCCGAGCCAGGCCGGACCCCCAAGACCGAAGCGGACCAGGTCAACAGCGGCCACCACGGCGAGCGGCCACAGCGGGCCGACCCGTAAGACCATCGGAGTCAAAGCCGTGAGCAGCGCGAACACCACCAGGAACCACAGGGGCGACAGGACCAGGGTCAGCAGCGTGCGCACCGTCTCAAGGGGTGTGCCGCACAAGAGCATGACGACGGCCGTCACCGCCCACGCACCGAGGATCACGACGACAGGCCGGAACAACCGGGCCAGCCGCCCGCCGAGCCACCGGCCGTACCCGACTCCGCGCCGACGGGCGGCCTGGTAGCCCTTCGCGGCGACGTGCCCGCCGACCAGGAAGAACACGGCGAGGGTCTGGAAGATCCAGGAGAGCGGGGCGAGCCAGGGCATGTACTGCAGCGGGCTCGCCCCCTGCAGCGAACCCCGACCGGCCTCGACCACGGCGCTGACCAGCCAGTGGCCGAATATCACGCCGAGGATCGCCAGGGCTCGCAGAGCATCGACGGCCCGGTCGCGATCAGGTGGGGTCCGGGCGTCGACGCGCCGCGCCAGTTCCCGCAACCCCGGCATCGAGCGGTGACCGGCTCGGACGGGACGATACGACTGGGCGGTCACCGGGTCGCCTCCCGGTCGTGCCCCAGGGCGATACGCGCCAGGTTCGCCACCGATGCCGAGCCGGGCGCGAGATAGTCGCCGTGGCCGCCGTCGCCCGCGGCGAACAGCCGGGCGCCGAAGCCGCCCGAGACCGGATCGGCGCCGAAGCCGATGGTCGTGCCGAAAACGGGCAGGCTCAGGTGCGGCACGCCGCCGATCCAGTCCCGCGCTCCCCGTCCCGCCCACACCCGCGCGGCGGTGCCCAATCCCGCCGCCGTGTCCGCACCGGTGCCGGGGCTGCCGAACATGGCGATGTCGGTGACCGCCAGGCCGGCGGCGGCGCGGCCGCACACCACCGAGCCGTAGGAGTGGCACAGCAGCGAGACCTGCGCGGCCGGGTTCGCCCGGCGCACCGAGACGACGAACGCACGCAGCGCACGCGCGCCGTCTTCTGCCCGGCCCGTCGTGACCGCGTCAGTGCTGATCAGCCGGGGTGGTGTGTAGCCGAGCCAGGCCACGACGGCGACCTTGGCGGCCGGGTCCAGGCGGCGGATCTGCTCCTCCAGCGAGCGGGCCGCCCAGCCGAGCCTGGCGTGCGGCTTCGGGGTACGGGCGTCGTAGGTGTCTAGGGTGGTGTCCGAACCGGGCACCAGGACCGATATCCGCCGGGCGGTCGCCAGGTCGCCCAGGACCTCGACGGCCCGGCCCTCGCCGCGGGCGTCGAAGGACAGGAACGTCCGGGCGGAGCGGGCCATGGCCCGCAGGGCCTCAGCCCGCCGGTGGTCCCCGCCCTTCTCGGCCATGCGCGCGGCCTGGATGATGTTGGCCCGGTTGGCCGCGTACCGGGTCTCGAGGGTGCCGGTCGACAGGACGGGCAGCATCGCCGGGTCGGGGGCCGGGACGCCCGCCCGGGCCGCGGCCGAAACCGGTGCGGACAGCGCGGCGATCACCAGCCCGGCCAGCGCACCCCGCCACAGCCGGGTACCGCGGCCTGGGATCCACATGTCGCACCTTCCCTTCCAGAGGTTTTGACCTGGTCAGGAAGTTACGAAGAGGCGCAGGTAATCAGCGTCCCGCTGTGGAGCCCACTTCCGGATGTAGCTCTCAGGTACTGCGGGTATCGGTCCCACCGCGTCGATGCCCGCAGCGCCGTGCGTCCCCTCTCCGCCGAGAGTGAAGGCGACGTGGATCCGGGCACCTCGGCGCGGCACACCAGGGCACGGCGGATGGCACACAGGTGAAACGCCTTCGGGGGTGTATCCCGTCACTTCCGCCTAAGGACACCATCATGTCGATCCGTCGCATCGCCGCGGGCGTGCTCGCCGCCGCTGCCGCGGCCGCCGTGGGAGTCGGTGTCACCGCCGCCCCAGCGAACGCCTTGCCCAAGGACTGCGCCACCCGCCGCGTCGAGAACTACGCCGAGCTGCGCAAACCGGGGGACCCCCACGACTTCATCGCCGAGTTGAAGGCCGAGATGCGCGCCGAACTGGACGCGCTCAACACCGCGCTGCCCAAGCTTCAGCAGATGGCGGACGATGTTGCAAGGGCCCTCATGTCCAGTTGGCGAGCCGTAAGGAGCCGTAAGCGTCCGTAAGGAGCTCGCAATCTCCTGAGTCCGAGGCTCATGGCACGATCTGGATGCGCTGCCGCGGAGCGTGATCGGTCTCGGTCCACAAGCGGAGAGGGCAATCCATGCGCCGCTACATCACGGAGTTCATCGGAACGTTCTTCCTGGTCCTCACGATCGGCACCACGGTCTTGACGAAGACACCCCTGGCGCCTGTGGCCATCGGCGCGATCCTGATGGTCATGGTGTACGCCGGAGGACACGTCTCCGGCGCCCACTACAACCCCGCCGTGACCTTGGCCGTGCTGCTCCGCGGCCGGATCAGCCTGGCCGACGCCGTCCCGTACTGGATCGCCCAACTGGCCGGAGGCATTCTCGCCGCGCTCACCGCTTCCTACATCGTAAATCCCGGCAGCGTGCCGGCGCTATCGCCCTCAGGGCGAGGGCTGGGAGTCGCGCTGCTGGCCGAGGCGCTGTTCACGTTCGCGCTCGCGTACGTGGTGCTGAACGCGGCCACCAGCAGGGACCATCCGGGCAACAGCTTCTACGGCCTAGCCATCGGCTTCACCGTGGCCGCCGGCGCGTTCGCCGTCGGCGGCATCTCCGGCGGGGCCTTCAACCCGGCGGTCGCCGTCGGCGCCGCCTCCATGGGACTGTTCGCCTGGTCCAAGATCTGGATCTGGCTCCTGGCCGACTTGGCGGGCGGTGCCCTGGCCGGGGTGGCCTTCCTCGCGCTCAACCCGAAGGAACGCGCCCCTCTGGAACCCTCCGCAACCTGACCGCCCGGGAGCCGACATGATCAGCGCGCGCGAAGTCGTCGAGCGAGCGGGCGTCGATGTGAACATCCTGATCAACCGGCTCACCTCCGCCGCCAGAGCGGAGCTGAGCGCCGTCTACCGCTACACGATCCTGACCGCTTATCCGCTCGGTTTCGCCGATGAGGAGCTACGCCAGATCCTCAAGGACATCCGCGATGAGGATCGACACCATTTCGACGCGCTCGTCAGCCGAATCTACGAACTGGACGGAGGGCTCCCCGACGACATCCGGCAGTTCCTGGAAAGCAGGCATGCACCGCCGGAGGACCGTGCCGCCGACGCGCAGGATCCGGTCACGACACTCATCGAAGACGTACGACGCGCCGTCCACCCTTATGGCGGTCTGCGTGACCTCACCGAAGGCAAAGACCAACGCACCTATCTCTTGGCCCAGGCGATCCTCAACGAAAAGATCGAACACCAGGCGTGGCTGGAAGAGTTCCTCGGCGCAGGGCCACCTGGGCGCTTCCACCGCGGCTTCCGCGGCCGCTCCCCCTTCCTCACCCGTCTGACCAGTACGCCCAAAGGCACCGAACCACCAGCGTGACCCTCGGCGGCCAAGTTGTCGTCCGAAGTGGGTGGCGTGCGCCGCCGCATCCTCCAAAGCCGCCCTGGAACAGCTGACCCGCAGCTGGGCGCTTGAGCTTGCCGCCGACGGTATCCACGTCAGCGCCTGGCTCCCGGCCCCACAGAGAGCGAGGCCCTGACCGCCGCCGGCCTGCCCGACGCCGTCGTCGAGCAGATCAAGCAAGACGAGATCGCCCGCATCCCGCTCGGCCGCCGCGGCACCACCCGAGGAAGTGGCCGCTTGGATCGTCCACCTCGCCGACCCTGCCGCCACCTGGATCACCGGCCTGGTCCTCACCATTGACGGTGGCCTGGAACTCGCCTGAAGCACGGCCCATGGGCCCGGCCATCAGCGGACTGCTTGCCACCCGGATCCCGTTACCGCGCAGCTGATCACGCAGTGCCGTCCGCGACTCGTGGTACTGCGGCCATCAGAAGGCGCTTGTCCGGTTTGCCGTTCGACGTCAGCGGCGCCTCGTCGATGACGGTGATGGTCGCCGGCATGCATGCGTCACCGAGCTGCTCACTGACCAGCGTCCGCAGCGAACCGAGGTCGAGGGCCCGGCCCGCCACTGGTACCACGAATGCGTGCACCGCCTCGCCGGTGTCCTCGTCCGGGGCGCCGACCACGTACGCCTCCGCGATGTCAGGGGAGGTGGCCAGGGCCCGCTCGATCGGGCCGGCGTAGTAGAGGTTCGCGTTGACGATGATGACGTCCCGCGTCCGCCCGACCAGATACAGTCGCCCGTCTTCGTCGAAGTGGCCCAGGTCACGGGTGCGCACCCATCCGTCGATGAACACCTCCGCAGTCTGCGCCGGCTCGGCCCAGTAGCCGATGGCCTGTGCGGGTGTGCGGACGTAGAGTTCGCCGTCGACACCGGCCGGGACCTGCTTGCCGCCCGCGTCCCGGATCACGACGTCGATGACGTCAGGCGGGAACCCGACCGACGGCGGGACATCCGACGGTGTGGCCATGGAGATCGTGCCGGTCTCGGTCTGCCCGTAGCCCTGGAACACGACCGGACCGAGGACGTCGAGCGCCTCGCGCAGCCGGGACGCCTCCAGCGGCGACCCGGACACCATGAGCGCCCGGAGGCTGCTCAGGTCGCCCGGGGCGTTGCGCTGGGCGGCGACGAGTTTGTACAGGCGGGGCACGGTGATGACGCTGGCGGTCGCCCGATATTTGGTGATCGCGTCGGGGAACGCAGGCGGGTCGGCGACGACCATGGTGCCACCCGCGGCGAGCGTGAGGACGCCGTACTCCATCATCACCTGGCTGCTCAGCGACCCGAACACGAGGTAGCGCTCCAGCCGGGACGCCAGTTCCCGGATCGCCGGTGGCCACGCCGCCGGCCGGGCGGTCCAGGCCGCGTTCATAGCGGCGTAGGTCTGCGCGCATGCCTTCGGCGTGCCGGTGCTGCCGCTGGTGTAGACGAGCCGGGCGACGTCGTGCGGCCGGCCGGACAGGTGCAGCGGGCCGCCCTCGTCCGGTGCGGCCAGCAGCTCGGAGACGGTCAGCGTGTGCGGCGCGTGCTCTGGCCCGGTGGCCGCCTCGGTGACGACCGCGGCGACGTCCTGGTGGAGCATGTGGCGCAGCTGGCTGTCGGACAGCCCGGGCCGCACGCCGACGACCCGGGCTCCCACGGCGTAACCGGCGATCATCGCGGCGAACGCTTCCGGGGTGACGCCGAGCATCATGGCGAGGCCGTCCCCGGGCCCGATGGCCGCGGCGCGCAGCCCGGCCGCGAACCGCCGGACGAGGCCGAGCATCTGCGCGCCGGTGACCGTACGGGCGCCGTGCTCGAAGACGGGCCGGTTCCCGGCCGCGACAAGGAGGTCCAGAACGGACCGCGGGTACGGCTCAGCCGGCATCGGCAAGGCATTCCTTGACGAAGACGGCCAGCGGCTGCTGATGCACCGCCGGCAGATCCCACCGGTTATCCAGGTTCTCCGCAAGGTGGTGGGCGCCGGCCACCGCGCCGTCGCGGTAGTACCGCACCACCGGGTGCAGGTAGCTCGCGTCGTGAGCGTGGGCAGCGTCGTTCTCGACGACCCGCGGGACCGAGATGTCGAACGGGTCGACGGCGTCATGATCCGGCCCGTACTCCAGGGTGATGACGAACCTGTGCCGGGCGTGGCCGAGCCCACCGTCGGCGGCGTACGCAACCGGGACTTCCTGCTGGTACAGCGCGGTGGCGCCGTTCATGGTGACCACATCGCCGAGCACGCCGAACTGCTGCCACAGCGCCGACGAGCGGTTGACCCTGGCGATGATCGCGTCGCTGATCGCGTCCGGCGACGGATCTACCTTCTCGGCCGGCCAGGTCTCGCCGTGGTAGCGGGTGGCCAAGATCCGGTAAAGCGCACGCGCCCCATAGCGGAACCCGTGGATGAACCCGCTGGTGGACTTCTTGAAATCGCGTTGCTGGGTGAGCGTACCGGCGAAGTACAAACCAGGCACGGTGGTCGACTCGTACGCCGGCGTCTGCTCGGGGAAACGGTCGTTGATGACCAGCGCGGGCCGGCAACCGTCGTCGAACGCCGAGGCGTCGAACCGGAAACCAGTGCACACGATCACCCGGTCGTAGAACAGTTCGCGCAGCGCTTCCACGGTGCGGGCGTAGCGGAACATCACCCGGTAGCGGCCGTCGTCACGGCGTTCGATGCTCTCCACCGTGCCGTCGAGCACCGAGTTCTGGGACTTCAGCTGGTAGGTGTCCAGGAAATTGTTGTTCACCGCACGCAGGTGCCCGACGAAATGCGACTGCCAGGCCATCTTGACGGAGTGCGGCCCGGCGACGTGGATGACAGCGGCCTTCTCCATGAGCGCGTCGGCGGTCTCGAACCCCGAGTTGCCCTTGCCGATCACCAGAACCTGCTGGTCGACGAAGGACGCCGGGTCGGTCTCGAACGTGTCATAGCGTTCCGCGGTCTCGATGCCGGGAATCGGCGGGACGTACAGCTGGGAGACGCCGGTGGCCACGACCAGTCGCCGGCTCCGCCATGAGCGTCCGCCGCGGTCGGTGGCGGTGAACCCGTCGTCGTCCCGGCTGATCCGGACGACGTCGGTGTCGTAGTGCACCCGGACACCGGTCGCCGACGCGAAGTCGGACAGGTAACGCACGAGATCGTCGGCCTGCGGGAAGTACCGCTCGCTGTACCGGGTGAACAGCAGCTCGGGATCGTCGCTCAGCAACGAGTTCCAGTCCATCCGCAGCCGCAGCTCCGGATCCTCGTACCCGGTGTGAACCTTGTTGATGGAGATCAGCTGACGGTGCCGCGGGAACCGGGTGAAGAAGGTGCCCGGCCCGGCTCCGCGTTCCAGGACGACATAGTCATGACCATTGCCTTCCAGGAATGCGGCGACCTGCAGCCCGGCCGGCCCGGCTCCGATGATCACATAGTCATGCGCCATGATCTGGAAGCTATGGAGGAATTCTCAGAGATTTCTGAGAATTCGTCTCTATGGTCCAGGTATGCCCTCCGGCGAAGGCTCCATCAACCTCAGCGCACCGCTGCGCCCCGCCGACCTGCACCGCGCCGCGACGCCGGTGTCCGTCCTAGTCGACGAGGTCGTCCGCAGCCGCGTCGAGCGCGGCCGTGACTTCCTCCGTGACGTGCTGAAGGAGGAGGAACGTCCGGTCTACGGCGCGACCACCGGCTTCGGCGCCCTGGTCGGGTTTCCCGGCCGGGACGAGGAGGCGGACCAGTGCGACAACACCCTGGCCCACCTCGGTGCCGGGCAAGGGCCGGATCTCCCCCATGACGTGGGCAGGGCCGCGCTTCTCGTGCGTGTGTGGTCTCTCGCCCAGGGCGTGTCCGGGGTTTCCGCACACGTGGTCGACGGGCTTGCCGCGATGTTGGCGACGACGTTCGTCCCAGCGATCCCACGCTACGGTTCGGTCGGCGCGAGCGGAGACCTGATCCCGCTCGCCTACGCCACCCAGGCACTGCGTGGCCGGGGACAGGCGTATGTCGACGGACGCCGGATGCCCGCGGCCGAGGCGCTCCGCCAGGCCGGGCTCACCCCGTTGACGCTCGACGGCCGGGACGCCCTCGCGCTCGTCAACGGCACTTCCCTCACCACCGCCGCCACCGCCCTGGCCCTGGACAGCATCCGGGCCTCCCACCGCGCGATACAGGCGCTCACCTGTCTGCTCGTCGATCTGCTCGGCTGCGACCCGGGCTTCCTCAACCCGCTCCTCCTCAACGCGTACGGCCATCGTGGCGCGGCCGACGTCGCCGACGGCATGCGTAAGACGCTCGCCGGGATCAGCCCGACCGGCACACGTGCGCTGCAAGAGCCGTACAGCATCCGCTGCTCCCCACAACTGCTCGGCGCCGCCGAGGACGCACTGCGGTACGTCGACAATGTCGTCGAGGCTGACCTGTCCAGCGTCAGCGACAACCCGTTGTTCTTTCCCGATGACGACCTGGTCGTACATGGCGGCAACTTCTTCGGACAGCCGGCCGCGTTCGCCTCCGATGTCCTGGCGATGGTCGCCGCTCAGCTCGGCAACCTCGCCGAGCGGCAGCTGGACCTCCTCGTCGACCCGGCCCGCAATGGTGGCCTGCCCCCGATGCTCGCCGCTGGACCTGGCCGCCAACACGGGATGCAGGGGGTACAACTCGCCACCACCGCGTTCGTCGCCGAGATCCGCCGCGCCGCCGTGCCGGCCGGCATGCAGAGCCTGCCGACCAACCTGCACAACCAAGACGTGGTGCCCTTCGGCACCCAGGCCGCCCTTCGCGCCTACGACACGGCCGCCCTGCTGCGCCTGCTCTGCGGCTCGCTGGCGGTGGGACTGCGGCAGGCAGCACACGTCGGCGCCCGCCGCCCCACGGCCCCGGGCTGTGCGGCGCTCCTTGACGCCCTGGTCGAGGCGATCCCTCCGGTCGACCCCGATCGCCCGTTGGACGCTGATGTCCGCAAGGCCGTCGAGCTGCTCACCGCGATACTCCCCTGAAGTGTTGGCCTGCCTTGACCCAGCCAGGCCGAGTCAGCGGAACGAGAGCTCCGATCTGGACGGATGATCCGTCAGTCCGCTCCGCTCCAGGTGGCGATGGTGGCATATTCATGCGCTGGCGTCTCCCGAGTGACGATTCGGTTGCCGTTTGCCCGGATCGCAGAGTGAACGTCAGTGGCACCGAGAGTAGCCGAGCGGAGAATGGCCAGCTTCGGGCCCCGTCCCGTGGCCGTCAGCCGGCTCTCGCACCGCCGATCGAGCCCGAGGGGCTGGGCCGAGCACCACGTGATCGACCTGCGGGCGGTCGGCACGCCGCTGCCAGGCTCCACCTTCACCGACTCCGTGGCCGTGCCCGACGGCAACTATGCCGAAGACTCAATGCGCGCCACCGTCGTGCCAACCGCAACGCCGTGCCCAACCCTCGACCCAGCCCACGGACAGCGTCTCGCCCTGCTGCCCTGGAGTCCGGCCTCCGGAAAATCATTGGTCAGGATGTTGATCCCGCAGGAACACTACAGGCGTGGCCGTACTGGAGACCGCGCGTGCGCCGGGCCGGGCCGGGCGAGTGGGCTGAGCCTGACCTCGTGGGTGCTGTTCGCGAGTTCCGGCCCCCTGGCCAAGGCGGTGATGACGGCGGGCTGGTCCCCGGCCGCGGTGACCTCGGTGCGGATCTCGCTGGCCGCGGTACTGCTGGCGCCGGTGGTCGCGGTGCTGCGGCCGCAAGCACTGCGGTTCCGCCGCGCCGACCTGTGGCTGCTCCTCAGCTACGGCCTGCTCGGCGTCGCCGGGGTTCAGCTGTTCTTCTTCCTGGCCGTGGCCAGGGTTCCGGTCGGGGTGGCGATGGTGCTGGTCAACCTGGCGCCCGCGCTGGTCGCACTGTGGGTGCGGGTGGTCCGGCGCGCCCGGCTGCCCGGGCTGGTGTGGCTGGGTATCGGGCTGGCCGTGGCCGGATTGGCCCTGGTCGCGGAGATCTGGCAGGACGCCCGGCTGGACCTGCTCGGCGTCGCCGCCGGGCTGGCCGCGGCGATCTGCTCAGCCGGGTACTTCCTGCTCGGCGAGCACGGCGCGAGCAGGCACGACTCGTTCGGGCTGACCGCGGCCGGGCTGGCGATCGGCGCGGTGGTGGCGGTCGCGGTCAGCCCGCCGTGGACGCTGCCCGCTGGCCTGCTCACCGCCCCATCGGCACTCGGCGGCCTGCGGGCCCCCGTGTGGTTGGTGCTGCTGGTGCTGGCCGTGGTCGGCACTGTGCTGCCCTACCTGGCCGGGCTGCGGGCGCTGCGTGATCTGCCTTCGGCGCTGGCCAGCGTGCTGGCGCTGGTGGAGCCGCTGGTCGCCGCCGTGCTGGCCTGGCTGCTACTCGGCCAGGCGCTCGGCCTGACGCAGCTGGCCGGGGCGGTGATATTGCTCAGTGGCGCGGTGCTGGTGCAACTGGCCGGCCCGAAACCGCTCCCGGACGGCCCCGTCAGGATCGCCGATGATCACTGATTCCACGGGTGACTCTTTGGCCCCACATACCAGCGAGCGCTGGGCCCACCCCCGTGATCGCCAAAACTTCGGCCGACGAGATGCCCGCCACCGGGCCGGGGTCGGCTCAGTCCCCGTGCTCGGCGGCTCCTACCATGAGATGAACAACGTCCGCGCGAACGGCAAGGGCAGCCCGGTGTTCTGCCGCTGCTTCTCTTGCCATTTCTTCAGCACCGATTTCACCCATCTTCCGCAGCTCAGGGACTTGCGGCGGGCAAAGACCGAGCATTCGCACCACGGCCTTGCCGGATGCCTGCGGCGAAGTGCCCGTGCGCTGGACTATGTGGCCGCGCAAGAGCCGACGCGGTGTGGTGTCAGAGGGTGAAGCAGCGGGTCGAAGATCGCCGATTCCGCAGGCCGTAGAGGCCACAGCACCGGGCGAGCGGCGGGGAGCGACTGTCTGGTCATGCAACGCGGCCTACCCGCCCAACATCGTCCGATTCCAACAGTCTTCCCCGCCTGGAGTGCTAGGCCTTGCCTTGCGATTGACCAGATCTTGTCCGGCTCCACTTCCCGGACAGCATGAAGCCCCCTCCTTCGGGAGAGGGCTTTTGGCGTTCTACACGCTGGTCAGGGACACCTCTTCTGTCCACGTGGTGGAACGCTGAGCTGGTCGGAGCGTGGGCCGCGGTAGTGGCGGGAGCCGAAGCCGACCTGGTCGCGGTCAGCCGACGTGGTGCGCGAATTCATCGGGCTCCATGCAGATTTCGCGGTCGGCCCATGCGACGAGTTCCCAGATTCGGGACTTGATTCGGCTGAGTCCCTTGGTCTCTTGTGAGTACACAGAAGACCCCTTTCGCGGCTCTACTGGAGGCGGTCTCTTCTCCAGAGCGCTGCCGCAATACTTGAGCAAGGGAAGAGTCAGCTGTCCTGGCAATTGTATGCATCTTGCATAGCGCCGTCAACCTAGACGGGGTGCGGGAGAAATGCCCCTCATCTGGGCGACGTCCCTCTTGCGCGCCTCCTCTCGCCCTCTAAAGGTCTTCGTGGCACGCCATATGCAACTTGCAGTGAAAAAAGGCTGAGCGAGCGGCCCCGAATGCTGGGTTCCAAAATCCGGCTACAGCTTCCTTCCCGACGAGGAGAGCGGACGGTGCCTACGCGGCAGGGCAGCCCGACGGCACGCAGGCTCCGGCTCGGCCAGGAGCTGCCTGAGCGGCGAAACACCATGGTCAGGGCGGCCGTGGAACCCGGCTGGTCGCCGAGCAAGATCAGCCTCGAGGCCGCAGGGACCATGCCCAGCAATGAAGATACAAGGCCGTGGCGAAGCTCTATCGCTTGGATGGAGACAAACTTGACGAGCTCTTCGGCCTGTTGCGGGATGCCGAGCAGCGAGGGTGGTGGGAAACTTACGGTAAAGAACTCCCTGAGATGTTCACAAGACGTCTGGGGAGGCGGAGGCTGCTTCCCCAGCTAGCTGGGCGTCTCCGGTCGAGCCGGCAACCCGAGGACTACGCGCAGGAAGTCATTCCCCGCACGTCAGTGTCCAAGTTCTCGCCCTGGACTCACTTGCGGTGAACACCGGCACCTTTATTCATCTGCAGTTTGCGGCATTCGACGATGTTGTCTACCTGGAACAGCTTTATACTGCTCACTTCGTCGAAGATCGCGAACGAGTGGCCGGATACGAAGTGGCGTTCGACCGTATCCGGTCGACGGCTTTAGACGAGGACGAATCACGTGTCTTCATCCAGCGCAAAGCCATGTTGTGGCGACGTTAGAGTCGATCACCTCAACAAGGGACAGTGGATTCCCTTTAGCCATTGGGGGGAGAGAATGCACAACCACCCTTCGAAGGCGGCTTGGCGGAAGAGCATCTTCTGCAATGACGCAGACGCCTGTGTCGAGGTCGCCCCGCTCTCCGACAGCAACGTCGCGCCGCGAGACAGCAAGGAGCAGGACAGTCCTGTTCTCGCGTTCACTCCTGCGGAGTGGGCCGCCTTCACAGCCGGGGTTTGTGACGGCAAGTTCGACCTGGCGACGCTGATGACAGTACGGACAACCCCCGAGGAAGCGGCATGGACTCAAGTCTTGTAGTCATCTTCGCCTGTCTTGGGCTGATGGCGATCATCACAGTGGCGACCATGATCATAGTGGTCACGCGGGGCAAGAGCTCGATCTCCATTGAATGGATCAATAAGGTCCTCGGCAGTCTCAAGCTGAAGGCAGAGGGCACTCAAGGCGTCAGTAGTGGGCATGAAACCGGGGGACCTGAGTCATGAACACGCAGAGAGCCTCGGCGAGAGTGCCGCCGAGGCTCTTGCGAGGGCTGTCCTAATGTGCGGCTTCGTAATTCTCGACGACGGTGGAGGCGATACGGCCGCGCTCGCTGACGGGCAGGCCGTTAGCCTTGGCCCACTGCCGGATCTCGGAGCTCTTCTCACGGCTCATCGCCCGAGCTGCACCAGCTCCACGTCCGCCACGGCCATCACGCTCAGCCTTCACCGCACGAGCCTTGGTGATGAAGGGAGCAAGCGCCTTCTCCAGCTTGTCCCTGTTCGCGCCTGACAGGTCGATCTCGTAGTGCGTGCCGTCGAGAGCGAACCGGCTGGTTCCCTCAGCACCGCTGCCGTCGATGTCGTCGATAAAGGACTCAACGATCTGCCTAGCCATGTTGGCACTCCAATTGGGTCAGGTGTTCTGCGGTACTGTATCGCGTCATGGGTCGATGCCCTGTCCGGGTCGTTCGGGCTGACGTTGACCGTGCCCCACTCTTCCAACCGCCGAAACTAAGATACAGGGAGCCATCATCCCTCTGGATGATGAATTGGGCCGGGTGATAACCCTCGACGATCTCCCGCTCGCCCAGTTCATGCGCGATGCCTTCAGCAATCTCACGAAACTCGCTTGTCATTCAGATTCCAATTCAGCCACGGGAACGTAGCATATCGGCGCATGAGTTAGGCGGCAGGCAGGAATCTCCTTGGGGTTGGCAACCGCCGCCGTAGACCCTGACATTGGCCATCGACCAGAGCTCAGCGCTGTGTGCGTGCCATGACAGTGCACCCGGCGAGCCTGGAACCATGAGACAACCGGCGATCCAGGTCGAGGGCCTGGAGAAACGCTACGGAAAGACGGTCGCGCTGGCTGGAGTCGACCTATCGGTACGGCCGGGCACCGTGCTGGGGCTGCTCGGCCCCAATGGCGCCGGCAAGACCACCGTCGTGCGCATCCTCGCCACGCTGCTCCGCCCCGACGCGGGCGTCGCCCAGGTAGGCGGCTTCGACGTGGCCCGCGAGCCGGGCAAGGTCCGCGACCTCATCGGACTGACGGGCCAGTACGCCGCCGTGGACGAAGGGCTCACCGGCTATGAGAACCTCTTCATCATCGCCCGGCTGTCGGACCTGGCCCGGCGCGATGCCCGAAACCGAGCGACGGAGCTGCTGGATCGCTTCGACCTCGCCGACGCCGGCAATCGGCTGGTCAAAACGTACTCCGGCGGCATGCGGAGGCGCCTGGACGTGGCCGTGAGCTTGATCGGCCGCCCCCGGGTGCTGTTCCTGGACGAGCCCACCACCGGACTGGACCCGCGCGCCCGCGGCGACGTCTGGGACCTGGTCCGCAGCCTGGTCGCCGACGGCACCACCGTCCTGCTCACCACCCAGTACCTGGACGAGGCCGACCAGCTCGCCCACAACATCGCCGTCATCGACCACGGCACGGTCATCGAGACCGGCACCCCGGCACAGCTCAAGGCAAAGGTCGGTGGCCAGACCCTGGACGTGCGCCCGATGGACCCAACCCAGCTGGACACGGTGGCCACCGTCGTGGCGGATGTGACCGGCGCCGCCCCCGACTCTGACCGCGTGGACGGGCTGGTTTCCGTGCCCGTCGAAGGCGTCCAGGCGCTGACCGCCGTGGCCGCCCGGCTGGAGCGGGACGGCATTGCGGTCGCCGAGCTGGGGGTACGGCTGGCCAACCTGGACGAAGTCTTCCTGGCCCTGACGGGAGAGCGGAAATGAACCCTGTCCGAGCGACGCGGCATGGCCTGATCTTGGCCGGGAGGACCCTGCTGAAGATCAGGCACTCGCCGGACCAGCTGCTGGACGTACTGCTGATGCCGATCACGTTCGTGTTGATGTTCGTGTTCCTGTTCGGCAACTCGGTGTCCGGTGACTGGCACTCCTACCTGCAGTACGTGTTACCCGGGATCGCGGTGCAGGCGTTGATGTTCGCCTCGATGGGCACCTCGCTGTCCTTGCACACCGACGTGCGCACCGGGGTGTTCGACCGATTCCGCAGTCTGCCCATCGCCCGGTCGGCCCCGCTGGTCGGCCATGTTCTCGGCGACCTGGTCAAGTACATGATGTGCCTGGGGGTGGTGTTCGGGTTCGGCGCGATCCTCGGCTTTCGGGTTCATGCCGGGCCGTTGCCGGTGGTGGCCGCCCTGGCGTTGCTGCTGGCCTTCGCGTTCGCGGTGTGCTGGATCGCCGCCCTCGTCGGCATGGTGGTGAAGAACCCGGAGGGCATCCAGGGGGTAGCCTTCGTGATGGTGCTGCCCCTCACCTTCGGCAGCAACATCTTCGTCCCCACCGGTCAGCTGCCAGGCTGGTTGCAGGCCTGGGTGAAGATCAATCCTGTGTCGCAGCTGTCGGACGCGGCCCGCGGCCTGATGCTCGGCCTGCCCGTGGGCAACGCCGTGTTCCATGCCGTGCTGTGGACGGCCGGAGTGATCGCGGTGTTCGCGCCGCTGGCCGTATGGGCCTATCGCCGCCAATCCTGAGCCAGTGCGGCCACCGCGGCCTCCGCCCCGAGGCGAACGGCGGCCTCGTACGTGCTCTCGTACGTCTGGTCACCGAGCGCGGCCCGGGCCGTGTTCCCGGCCTTGCGGACCTGCGCGTCGCCGAGGTCCGGTTGACCACGGATCGCGGCGGCCAGTCCCAGCAGCCGGGCCGCCGCCGCGGCGTCCCCGCGCGCGATCTTCAGTTCGGCGCAGGCCTCGGCGACCGTGGCGATCAGTGGCCGGTCGCCAGCCGGGGCCATGCTGACGGCGAGGGCCTGCTCAAGGTGCGAGCGCGTGCCACGCAGATCTCCCCCGTTCGCCCGAAGGCGGGCCAGCCCGATTAGCGCGAGGGTGCGGAATCGCACGGCGGGGCCTTGGGTGTCGCGCAACGTCTGCAGTGCGCCTTCGAACAGCGTTCGCGATTGCTCTGGATCGTCGGCGCGGCGGGCGAGTTCGCCCAGGCCGACCTCGATAAAGGCGCGCAGGTCGGCCGAGCGCCGGGCTGAGGCGTCCGCCGCGGCGCGGATCAGATCGGTGCGAGCGTTCTCGAGGTCTCCCCCACGCAGCCGCTCCAGCGCCAACTCCACCCGCGTCACGGTGGCGTCATCCAACGCACCCAGCGCGTCGTGAACACTGATCGTTTCACTGAGCGCGGCGATTGACGTCGCGTGGTCCCCGGTGAGGCTGCTGCCTGTCCCCAACGAGCTGACCGCGCCCGCCACGCCCCACCGGTCGCCGATGGCGGAGAACCGGTCACGGGCAGCGGCCAGGTACGCTGCGGCGTTCGCGGCGTCACCGGCGGCCGCGGCGGCGTGCCCGCTCATCAGGTCGGCCATGGCGACGACCCACGGATCGTCATGCCTGGCCAGCTTGGCGAGCTGAGCACGTGCTGCGTCGATCGTCGATCCCTCCAGCAAGTCGATCATTGCGATCATCGATGTCGCCGGATGCGGCGACCCGATACCCGCCGCCAGCTCCTGTGCCGTCGCCTTCGACGCGTTCGCGCGCTCGCGGTCGTCCACGGCGTAGTGGTTCATCGCGTCGTAGGCATAGGCGGCTGCGAGGATATCCCGGGCGATGTTGCCGGTGGCCGAGAGGATGTCGCGTGACAATGCGGCCGCCTCGGCATGCTCGCCCCGCAGCACCCAGAACCAGCCGAGTGCCACAAGGAGCCGGACCGCGGTCTGAGGATCCGCGTCATCCGCCGCCCAGCGGAGAGCGGTATGGAAATTGGCCCGCTCAGGTTCGAGGCGCGCCATCCAGCGCAACTGCTGCGACGAGCGCAGTGCGGGATCGGCTGTCTCGGCCATGGTCAGAAAGTGGGCAGCGTGCGCTCGCCGGATCCGGGCGGCCTCTCCCGACTGGGCCAACGCCGCCGCGGCGTAGGCCCGGATGGTGTCCAGCATGCGATAGCGCGGCTCAGGCGTTTCGATCAGCTCCAGGAACGACTTGTCGACCAGCGCGCCCAGCAGGTCGAGCACGTCTTCACCCGGCACACCGTCCCCCGCGCACACAGCCTGGGCCGCGTCGAGGGTCGCCCCATCGGCGAACACCGCCAGCCGCCGCGCGGCGATCCGTTCCGTCTCGCTGAACAGCTCCCAGCTCCACTCCACCACGGCCGCCAGCGTCTGGTGCCGCGGCAGTGCCGTACGACTGCCGCCGGTCAGCAACCGGAACCGGTCGCCCAGCCGGGCGGCGACCTCGGCCACCGGCAGCGTCCGCAGCCGCGCACAGGCCAGCTCGATCGCCAGCGGCAGTCCGTCCAGACGCCGGCAGATCTCCACGACAGCCGCCGTGTTCTCCTCGCTGAGCGCAAACCCCGAACGCACGGCGCCGGCCCGATCGACGAATAGCCGCACCGCTGGGGAATCGAGCGCATCGTCCGCCTGCGTAGGGGTGCGCAGCGGACCCACGGGAAACAGCACCTCACCGGTGATCGCCATCGGCTCTCGCGAGGTGACCAGCACGCTGAGCCGCGGACATGTGCCGGCCAGGACCTCCGCCACGCGAGCGCAGGCCTCGATGAGGTGCTCGCAATTGTCCAACAGCAGCAGCAGCTGTTGCTCGCGCAGCACCTCGGCCACACGCTCCAGCGGATCGACGGACATCCCTGAGCCGAGGTGGAACAGGCCGCCCTCACGCCGGCCGAGCGCGGCCAGCACCGCCGATGGAACCTCCGCAGGATCACGGATCCCGGCCAGCTCCACCAGCCACGCCCCGCCGGGGAACCGGCCAGCAACCCTGATGGCCATCTCGGTGGCCAGCCGGGTCTTCCCCGCGCCACCGGGACCCACCAGCGTCACCAGCCGAGAGCCGGCCAGCAGCTTGCCCAGCCGCTCCACCTCCTCCGTCCTGCCGACGAAGCTGGTCAACGGCGTGCGCAGATTGGTCCGTGCGGCAGGTCGCTCGGCGCGCAAAACGGATAGATGCACTTCCCGTACCTCAGCGGATGGGTCGGTCCCGAGCTCCTCGGCGAGCCGGCGGCGCAGATCTTCAAAGGCGCTCAGGGCGTCAGCCGGCCTGCCCGCGGCGACCAGGGCCCGCATGTGCAGGGCCTGCAACCGCTCACGCAGCGGATGCTCGGCCGCCACCTGTTCCAGCTCGACGGGCTCACCGAGCCGCAGCCTTGCCTCAGCACGATCTTCGATCGCACTCAGCCGCAGCTCGTGCAGGCGCGCCGCGAATCCGGTAGCGAAGTCCGTGCCCAGGTCGGCGAAGGGTTGGCCGCGCCATAAGAGGCACGCTTCCCCGAGCCGGTCGCGCGCGTGTTCCAGCTCTCCGGCCGCCATCGCCGCTCGACCCTCGGCGATCAGGTCCTCGAAGCGCCCGACATCCACACGGTCGTTGGCGAGCGCCAGCCGGTATCCACCTGACACCAATGACAAGCGCGATGACCCAACAGCGCGACGAAGCCGGGTGATCAGCGACTGCAGCGAATTGGCAGCGTTTCCTGGGGGCTCGTGGCCCCAAACCGCCTCGACCAGGGCCTCCACGCTCACCGGCCGCGCAGAGCTCAGCGCCAGGCGTGCCAGCAGGCGACGCAGCCGCAGGCCCACCACCTCGACGGTCTCGCCGTCATCGGCTCGCACCTCCAGGGGCCCGAGCAAACCGATCCACACATCGCCAGGATGCCATCCCTGTGAACGATCGAGACATCGTTCAACTCTTCGCAAGCATCCAGCGGGTGCCGAAGGACCTGGGATTCGGCACCCGCGCCCTCACTTGGCCGGCGCGGCCTGGCCGAACCAGGAGGTGAGCGCCTGGCCAAGCCCGTCTCGTTCGCCCGTCCAGGCGACGTAGCCATCGGGGGGTACCAGCATCAAGATCCGGCGCGGCGGATGCGGCGGTGCGGGCCGGGCGCACGCGGTCGCGATGACCGACGACGGCTGCCTGGAGCTCGGCCGCATGGGCGCCCCTGACAGGTCCGCCACGAGCCCGCGCCCGTCTCGCAGCAGCTCGGCGAGCGGCCGCGTCGCCTCCAAACCCGTCTTGCGCTGCTCGGCGGGCGAGTCCGCCAAGATCAGCGACCTCCGCGCGGGCGCTGGAGCCGCTCGATGCGCTGGTGGGGGCGCTGTTTCAGGCGGGGTTCGACGAGCTCGGCACGTGGCGTGCACTGGGGGCGGTGAACGGCCCGGTGTTCGGGTCGCTGCTGCTGTCCACCGGAGGATTCACCGGCGACCCGATGGCCCACGCGGGCGAGCGGAACGTCAGCGCGTACATCCGCGAGATAGACCCTGTCCGTAGGATGGCGGCCCAGGAGGAGATCTTCTTCATCTCCTCGTTCTGCGCCTGGCTGACCAGGGTGGCGTTGACGGTGAGGATGTCGGCGAGCATCTGACGGAAGGAGCAAACCGCAGCGCGACGGAAGTATTCGCGACGGTCAGGTAGGCCAGGCGAGGAGCACGCCCGACCATCCCGCCGCACAGATTTCCGTCGCCTGGGTGGCCGCTGCCCGCGCACGCCGTACGAAGCCCTCACAGAGGCATGACCCGGGCGGATGTCATTATCGGCAGGCGCAGAGTCGCCGTTCGAAGCCGGAGATCATGGCGTGCAGCCCAGCGTCGAACCACTGGTCGTAGAACGCCAGGGCGGTGGGGTCGGTGACCGGCGCCGCCGCGGCCTCCGCGCCGGGCGGTGTGCCGACCTGGGCCAGGGCGTGGCCCAGGACGTACACGCCGACGGATTGCACGGCGGTCAGCGCGTCCTGGCGCGCCACCCCCGAGGCCACGAACCGGTCCAGCAGCCCGCCCAGCAGCGCCAGCCCAGTGCGGGTGTCCACGGGATGGGTGGCCAGCAGCGGCACGGCGTGCGGGTGGGCGAGCAACATCCGCCGGTACGCCGCGCCGAACCGGGCCAGCGCGTCCGGCCACGGCGTTCCCGGCTCGAACTCCACGACGGCCTCGGCGAACAGGTGGTCGACGAGCGCGGCCAGCAGGGCGTCGCGGTTGGGGACGTGCCGGTAGAGGGACATCGCCGAGACGCCGAGCTGGGAGCCCAGGCGGCGCATGGTCAACGCGTCCAGCCCTTCGGCGTCCAGGACCTCGATGGCGGCGGCCACGATGCGTTCGAGGCTGAGCACGGGCGGCCGCCCACCGCGCCGGGGACGGCCTGGATGGGTCATCCGCTCAAGGTAGCGGTCAGCGTAGTCGCCAGCATCAGCAGGGACAGCGCCCCGACCACCATGTGCTGGACGTCGATGACGACGTCGTGGCCCTTGGTGGGGAGGATCTTCAAGGTGCGGGCGTAGTCGCGCCGATAGGACTCGCGCTGGGCGGCCGAGCTGACGCCGAAGTACGGCAGCCACCAGCTCAGCACGTGCCCGGTGATGATCAGGCCGCACAGGGCGGCGGCCGCGACAAGCGACCAGGTCTGCTGGATGGCGATGCCCGCCGCAATGAGCAGGGGGAACGGGTAGTTGATGGCCGCGGCCAGTAATCGGTCGCGCACATTGCCCGGGGACAGGTCGTTGAGCGGGAACATCGGCACCCACTCGGTGAGGACCAGCCAGGCCAGCCACACGAACGGGACGATGATCGCGATCGTGATCATGATGCTCTCCTCATTGTTTGTGTACGTCGTAAGTTTACGTTGTACGCAAACTCGGGCGCAAGAGAGGAATTTGGAGGATTGCCGGATCCGTCACAATGCCTGATGTGATTGTGGACAAGGCGATCTACTGCAACGGCATACGGGAGACCATCACGGGCGACATCAGCGACGCCTTCACCGCCGCCCGCGCCAAAGGCGACTGCTTCCTATGGATCGGCCTGCACGACCCCACCCAGGACGAGTTCGACCTGATCACCAGTGAGGTCGACCTGCACCCGCTCGCGATCGAGGACGCCATCCACGCCCACCAGCGGCCCAAGCTCGAACGCTACGACGACACGCTGTTCGTGGTGCTCAAACCGCTGCAGTACGTGGAGGAGACCTCCGACATCGAGGTCGGCGAGATCAACCTGTTCCTGAGCGGTGACTTCGTCATCAGCGTCCGCCACGGCCAGGCCAACCCGCTGGCCGGCGTACGCCGACGCATTGAATCCGATCCCGACCTGCTGGCCGCCGGCCCCGCCGGAGTGCTGTACGCGATCTGCGACCAGGTCGTCGACACCTACTCCCAGATCTCCCACGAGGTCGAGCACGACCTCATCGCGTTGGAGCGACGGGTCTTCAGCGGCGAATTCGCCGACGTCACCGAGGACATCTACTCCCTCAAACGGGAGGTGCTGGAGTTCCGCGCAGCCCAGGACCCGCTGGTGCCGGTCCTGGAGGAGATCGTCAAGGGCCGGGTGGAGCTGTGCACCGTCGCCCGCGAGCACTTCCGCGACGTGCTGGACCACCTGCTTCGGGTGGATGCCCAGGTCGACGAGCACAACGAGTTACTGACCAGCGCATTGAGCGCGCACCTGGCCCTGGTGAGCCGGGAGCACAGCGCGGCGGCCATGCAGCAGAACGCCGACATGCGCAAGATCTCCTCCTGGGCCGCCCTCATCGCCGTGCCCACCATGATCGCCGGGATCTACGGCATGAACTTCGACTACATGCCCGAGTTGCACTGGCTACTCGGCTACCCCCTCAGCCTGACCGTCATGGTCATCGCCGTGATCATCGTCTACCGGCTGCTACGCAAGAGCGGGTGGCTGTGAAGACGCCGAAGTTCCCGCCCCGCGGGCTTTCCTCCAGCCGGATCCTGCTGGCTGCCGTCATCGCCTGGATCGTCCTGCTAACCGTCCTCATCCTGCTCGACCCCCGTGCCGCCGGCTCCACGCAGTGATAACCAGCAGGTGGCCAGGAGGGCTTGAAGCGCGAGGTACCCGGGAAGCGTTACAGATCTGCCCTGCGGAAACGTGCGTGGTTGGAAGAACTCAGGAGCCCCAGCTAGGAGCCTAGGATCCTCCGACAGGAACATGTGCCACCCCCAGATTCCTGGACCAAGATCTTCACCGATCCCCGCCTGTGCCATCGTCGATCGACTCACCTTCGGCGGCAACATCATCGAGACCGGTACTCACTCCTACCGCCTGGCCCAAACTCAGGCCCGCGCCCACGTGAGGCAAGCATCGGATGGAGGCAGCCATCTGCCGCGTTCGGCTTCCGTTTCGGGCTGGTACGCCATCTCGTCGCCGAGTTCGGATGAGGCCCCAGCTTCATCGCGGCGCCGGGTGATCCGGTAGTGGCGATGGTGCGGCCGTGTAGGTCTTAAGGGTGATGGCGTTGGCCGCTTCGCGGATCGGCTTCATCATCTTCTCCATGACCCTGGCCTTTCCGGGCATGTACGGCATCATCCGCATCATCGTCAACTGCAGCCAGGCGCGGAACCGGGTGGCGGGCACCAGTTGCTCGGCCACGTCACGTCCGAGCTCTTGGTTCAGCTCCACGAACGCGTGCATCTCCTGCTCGAACCGTGTGAACGCGGTGCGGTGGTCGCCATGGGCCGCGGCAAGTTCCCCCGCCAGCACGTAGGCGCCCACCAGGGCGAGGCTGGTCCCTTGACCGGACGCCGGAGAGGGACAGTAGGCCGCATCGCCCAGCAGCACCGTCCGCCCGTTCGACCAGCAGGGCATACGTATCTGGGCCAGCGAGTCGAAGTAGAAGTCGGGTGCGGTCGCCATGGCGCCCAGCAGCCGGGGCACCTCCCATCCGCGGCCGGCGAACGCATCGGCCAGGGCCTGCTGCTGGGCGCCCAGATCGTGGCGGTCAGGGTGCGGGTCGGGGGTGGGAAAGAAGAACTGGACCGTGGCATCGGTGGATTGCCGCAGACCGTACAGGTTGACGATGTGACCCGCGGTTGTGCAGGCCAGTTCCCAACGGTCGAGGCTCAGATGGTTGGGGACGCTGAAGACCGCGACGCTCAGTCCGAGCCGATGGGCGAACTGTGACTCAGGGCCGAACGCCAGCGCGCGGACGCCGGAGTGCAGCCCATCGGCGCCCACCACCAGATCGAAGGTGCGCGATGGTCCCTTTTCGAAGGTGACGTGCGCGCCGGAGACGTCCTCGCTGATTGCGGTGATGGCATCATCGAAGAGGTACTCCACCTCTCCACGCGTCGCCTCGTGGAGGATTTCGCCTAGGTCGCCGCGCAGGATTTCCAGATCGCCGGGATCGCGGAACCCGACCACGTCGGGGCCCAGAGTCGCCACGGCCTTTCCGGAGACGGTCAGCCAGGTTCCGCCACGGATGTCGGTTGCCCGGCTGCGCACTTCGGCGCCGATCCCCATCTGGTCGATGACATCCACCGCCACGCCGCGCAGGTCGACCTTGTAGCCGCCGGGCCGCAACCTCGGTGCCCGTTCCACCACGGTGGGGGTGAATCCGTACCGGCGCAGCCAGTATGCGAGCGCTGGGCCGGCGATGCTCGCGCCGGAAATCAGGACGTTGGTGTTGCGCACGTGGCTCTCCTGGTTAGGTCGTGAATGCAGTGTTTCTACTGCGTAAGACTTACACGAGACTGCGTAAGTCTTAAACTCGATGCGTATGGTATACACATCTCTGGGATGACGGTCAACCGTGGAGGCCAGGGGATGGACGAGGACAGCGGCACCGGGCTGCCGGCGAGCATCGAAGCGGCGTGGGGCGTGCGCAGCCGCCCAGGTCCCGGGCCCAGGCCCGGATTGAGCCTGAGGCGGATCGTCGAGGCCGCCGTTCAAGTCGCCTCCACCGACGGCCTGGCAGCGGTGTCCATGGTGCGGGTTGCAAAGGAACTCGGCGTCTCCACGATGGCCCTCTACCGATATGTCGCCGCCAAGGACGAACTCCTCGATCTGATGCTGGACGCAGGCATCGGTCCACCGACCACCGACCAAGAGGACACGGACTGGCGCACCGGCCTTTGCCGCTGGGCTTGGGACTACCTTGCCGCGCTGCGCAGAAACCCATGGATGCTGCAGATCCCCATCACCGCACCCCCGATCACACCGAACCAGATCGCCTGGCTGGAACGGGGACTCTCCCGCCTGCACGGCACCGGCATCACCGAAAGCGAGAAGATCTCGGTGATCATGCTGCTGTCAGGTTTCGTCCGCAACTGGGCGAGCCTGACTGTCGGCCTTCAGACGGGCGATCAACGCACCCAGATCCGCTACGGCACCACCCTCACGAAATTGATCGATGAGCAACGTTTCCCCGCACTCAGCGCGGCCATCGCCGCTGGAGCCGTAGACGACGACAGGGATGACGGAGACGCCGAGTTCACCTTCGGTCTCGAGCGCGTCCTCGACGGCGTGGACGCACTCGACCGCAGGCGCCCCGCATAGAGGTCAGGGTCAAGAAGAAAGGCCCAGCCACCCGCCTTCCACGCTGCAGCCCGACGCTACGCCCGAAAGACGTCAAGTCGGGCAGCCGGTAACAGGCCCTCACCGCTAAACCTCGCCGGAGATCTGTCACCTCGCCATAGCCGGCGGCACCATCGGCCGGGACCCGGCAAGACAGACATCACTGCTCCGCAAACCTCATCCACGAGGGAAACACTCGTTTGTGGCTGGCGGCAGCTACCTGTGCGACAGGCCTAGCAGTCGACCGGCAGGTGCTGCGCGACGCCCTCCTGGCAGACGTGAACGAGACGGTCACGTACGGCAGGCGGCTGGTCGGCTTCCAGATGGCAGCCGAGCAGGTGACGACGCGCTTCGCGGACGGCTCCACGGTCACGGGGTGAGGTGCTCATCGGCGCCGACGGCATCAACTCCGCCGTCCGCCGACAGTAGCTGCCGCACGCCCGCGTCGTCGGCACTGGCCTCGTCCAGCTCTACGGCAAGATCCCCTCCGGCCTGGCCGAGGGCATGGGCAACATGTTCACCGCGATCACCTGGACGGAGATCTTCCCGATGCCCCTGCGCACCAGCGTCCCGATCCGGCGTGGACGACCACCGCGTCACGCTCCTCGGCGACGCCGCCCACGCCATGAGCCCGGCGGGCGGGGCCGGGGCCAACCTGGCCCTGAGCGACGCGGCGGCACTCACCGCAGCACTCACCCGAGGCGGTCTGCTGATCCCGGCGCTGCGCTCCCACGAGCACCAGATGATCGACGCGGGCTTCGCCGCGGTCCGCGCCTCCGCCGCCAACGGGGCACACATCCTCGGTCAAGATCCGCTTCCCGCCGGCTAGATCGAGAGGTAGTCGGTCACGCGCCCGGACACACTGGCCGCGCGACCCAGCCGTGATGGGCAGAGGGGCACCGGCACCCTCTTCCCTGGCTGGCCGAAGTGTTCTCCGTCTCCCGCCCCACTGTCTACCGGCCGAACGCCTCTTACGAGGGGCGCGCCCCTCCGATACCGCTATGCGTCCTTCGCGGCCTGCACCATCTTCACCAGGTAGCTGATGTCCTTGTCGAAGGTGATCTCGCGCAGGATGGTGGTCGGCTGCCCCTCGTCCATTCGCCAGATGAAGGCATACAGCACCGGCGCGTTGTCTTTGACCCGGCGCATGATGATCGCCGCGTGGTCGCCGAAGTCGGTGGTGGCCGGGAAGGTGACGTCGTCGACGGAGTCCCCCACCGACTGGCCTTGTTCGCGCAGCGCGCGGAAGCGTGCCATGAACTGGGCCTTGGTCAGGGTGACCGTCTGGCCGGACTCATCCACCCGCACGTTCTCAAACGCCGGGTCATACAGCTGGTCCAGCGTATCCACGTCCATGGCCAGTCCGGCCTTGATGTAGTTCCACATGCTGTCCACGAGTGCTTGGTTCATGACCACACCCTTCTATAACGACGTTACAGCGAGGCCAATGTAACACAGTTATAGAGTGGTTGCCGTGGATGTCGAGACGATCGTGAAGCAAGCCCTGACGCTGCTGAAACAGGAAGGGCTGACCGGGGTGACCTTCCGCAGGCTCACCACCAGCCTGCAGGTCAAGGCCCCTGCCATCTACTGGCGCTTCAACGACAAGCAAGAACTCCTGGAAGCGATGGCCGAAGCCATCCTGCAAGAACAGTTCGCCGAACTCACGCCACTGCCCCTAGGCCAGCCCTGGCAGCCCTGGCTGACCGCCGTCCTCCACCGCCTGCGCCAGGCACTGCTGGCCTACCCCGACGGCGCCCGAGTCGTGGCCGGCGCCCGACCGCCCGGCACCCCCACCCTCGCCCGCATCGCCGAACACGCACTCCGCACCCTCGAAGACCGCGGCCTGCCCCTGGCCGAGGCGGCGAACGTCGTCTTCACCAGCATCCACTACACCTTCGGCCACGTCATCGAAGAGCAGGACTCGGCAGGCGCCCATACCATGGACAGCCAGACCGCAAAAGAGTTCACGCAGGCATTCCCCACCATCGCCCGCGCCCTGGCAGAAACCCGCCGCACCGGACTCACCCCCGACGACATCTTCAACGCGGGGGTATCCCTGATCATCGGAGACCGCGACATGCGGTAGCCCCGGAATTGTCAACCGTCCCTCAGCCCGTGGTCAGAAGTTCAGGACAGGCACTCAACGATCAGTTTGTTCACGGGCACTGGCCCAGCGGGCTACGCCCAGCTCAGCACCCACCCCGAGAGCAAGATCATTCTCAGCGCCAACGGCTGTACCGCTGTTCAATCCCGGCCTTGCGGAGGGCGGCGGCGTAGGCCCTGGGGTGGGTGGTGTTGCCGTTGTGACCGCCAGGGAACACGTGCAACTGCGCGCCGAGCAGGTCGGCTAGCGCCGTGGCGCACTGGCGGTCGAAGACGGTGTGCGGCGTGGTGCGGCCCGCAACCGGGACGATGCGGGTGGGGGCGGTCGTGAGCGCGGCGACGTCGAGGGTGTCGCGGATGACGGCGGTGAAGTCGTGCTCTACGAAGAAGTCGAAGTTGCTGACGCGCTGCGGGGTCATCGGCTGCGGGGTGAGGTCGGGTTCGACGTCGGGGTTGGCGGGGTCGATGCCGAGCACCTCCGCGACCATCTTGAAGGTCGCCTGCAGGCCGTCTCGGCGGTGGATGTGCTGGATCTCCTCCAGTTCCCTCTCGTGGTGGGCGCGCCGGTCGGCGGGAAGCAGCCGGGGGGTGACGGGCTCGTGGGCGATGAGCGTGCTGATCTGGTCGGGATGGCCGGTGACCAGGTGGAAGCCGATGGAGGCGCCGAGGCTGCAGCCGAGCATGAGCGCCGGTTCGTCGGTGAGGGTGGCCAGCAGGCGGTGCACGTCGTCGGCGTGCTCGGCCAGTGTCACTCCCCGGGCGGGGTCGTCGAGGGTGCTTCGGGACAGCCCGCGCCGGTCGTAGGTGACAACGGTGTAGTCGGCGGTGAGCTGGTCGACCAGGTCGATGCTGCGGCCGGCGTCACCCTCGCCGCTTTGGGAGATCAGCAGCATCGGGCCGGTGCCGCGTACCTCGTAGTAGAGGCTCGCGCCGGGAACGGGCAGGCGGCCGGTCGCCAGGGTGCGCGCGTTGGTCATTTCGGGGTCCTCTTTCTCCAGTGGCCTCAAAGGGCCGTGGTCTGCGTCAGACACTAAAACATCAAAGCTGATACATCAATATAGATGCATCTCTTCTGATGTATCTTGGGTCACATGAACGGAGTCGAACTGTTCCTGCTCGGCCGCACGCTGATGAAGATCGGCGAGGAGGCGCTGCCAACCGAGGGCCTCGGAGACCAGCCGACCAACGTCCGGACGGTGCTGATCGTGGTCAGCGACGTGCGCGCGCACCCAGGCTCGGCGATCGGCGAGATCGCATCTCGCACCGGCCTCCCACAGAGCGCCGTGTCGGCCGCGGTGGCCCGACTCCGCGAAGCCGGCGCCATCATCACCGAACCTGACCCCCGCGACCGCCGCCGGCTCCTCATCCAGCCCGCCCCCGCGATCTCCGGCCGGGTGGAGCAGATCCGCTCGACCTCCATCGACGCCACGCTGGCCAAAGTCCTGGACACCGACGACCCCCAACGGGTCGCCGAAGTCACCGCACTCTTGGAGAAACTCACACGACACCTGACTCCACAGGCACTCACCCGTCTACGCGACTGACTACAGCGTGTGGACCTCCGGCGAGTCGCCGCAGTAAGCAGGCAGCCTCCCGATCACGTCCGGCGGCTCTTCCGACTCACCCTCGATCCTCTGCTCATCGGCCAGTTCGCCGGCAAGCCCAGCGTTCTTCACCAGACGGCCCAGCGAGGACTACGCGAAAACCAATCTTGACTCTGCTGGGCAGATCACCATCTGGTCCACGATGCTCCAGCGCCCATCGCCACGCCGCCCGCTGCAACGCGCGACCCTCGCCATTGCGATCAACAGCAGGCGCAGCGTCCCCATCCGGGACGCCTTCGGGCTCCTCGTCATCAACGGCACTGGAGTAGGCGGAGGAGCCCTCGCCTGCCGCCTCTGCGGCCTGCTGGGTTTGTGCTCGTTGTCCGGCTGACCCGGCGGATCTGGCTCATCAGCATCTCGTACGCCCCGATCAACGCGAAACTCGGCCACGCCGCGATTACCCGGCCGATCAGTGTCGGCTCGGCCACCGCGACGCGGGGTTCTGAAGGATCCAGGGCAGCGGCATCCCGGTGTTCCAGAGCGCGCGGGTGCACGCGGAAGCCGCGGTCGGCTTCGCTCATGCTCCGGATCTCGAATGGGCAGAAAGTGGACACGGTCCGACCTGGTGAACGGGCGGCGCCCGGGCCGACCGTAACCGGCATGAGCATGAACATAATCGTCATAGGAGCCGGACCGGCCGGCCTCGCCGCCGCGATGCTGCTCGCCGGACGAGGCCACCAGGTCACCGTGCTGGAACGCGACCCCGCCGAACCACCCTCGACAGCCGCGCAGGCATGGGAGTCCTGGGAACGGCCCGGAGTGAGCCAGTTCCGCCTGCCCCATCTGATCATGCCCCGCGGGCTGGCCCTGCTGGAGCGGGAACTGCCCGAAGTGGTTGCCGAGCTGGAAGCGGCGGGCGCCAGGCGGCACAACATGATCGGCGGGGCATGGAGCGTGCCGGCCGTGGGAGGCCGGCTGCCGGGCGATGAGCGTTACGAGACCATCGCCGCCCGCCGGCCGGTCCTGGAGTTCGCGCTGGCCACCATTGCCGCACGCACCCCAGGTGTCACCGTACGGCGGGGCGACGGCATCGTACGGCTGGTGGCCGGAAGCGCGCGGCTGCCCGGCGTGCCGCACATCGCCGGGGTGGAGACCCGCGATGGACAGGTGCTCCACGCCGACCTGGTCGTGGACGCGGGCGGCCGCAACTCGCAGGCCGCCAGGATGCTGGCCGAACTCGGCCCGATCCGCGGCACCGAGGAGCGAGCCGACGCCGGGTTCATCTACTACGCCCGGCACTACCGTGACAGCGGTAACGGGCTGCCGGAGGCGGTGCAGTGGCCGCTCATCCACCAGGAGACCATCACCGCGGGCACCCTGCCCGGCGACAACGGCGCCTGGTCCCTGATCCTCGTGGCCTCCAGCCACGACCGCGACCTGCGGGCCTTGCGAGACGCGGACGCCTGGGACCGCGCGATCGAGCTGTTCCCCGAGTACGCTCGCTGGGCACGACATGGCGAGCCGCTCACCGGTGTACAGGTCATGTCGGCCGGCCAAACCAGGCGGCGCGACCTGGTCGCCGACGGACTTCCGGTGGTGACGGGCCTGCTCCCCGTGGGCGACGCCTGGGCGACGACGAACCCCACGTTCGGGCTGGGACTGTCGATGGGGCTGGTGCACAGCGCACTGCTGCGGGACTCGATCGACGCCGTGGACGCGCACGATCACGTCAAACTGGCCCTCTCCTTCACCGAGGCGCTGGAGACCACGGTCGCGCCCTATTACCAGGCGCTGCGCGACTGGGACACGCACCGGCTCACGGAGACCGGCTCCGTGCTCAAGGGCGAGCGCTACGAGACGGACGACCCGGCTTGGCAGGTCATCAGAGCGCTGGACGCGACCAAGCTTTCCCACCCCGACCTGCTGCGTGCCCTCGCGGACGTGGGCTCGATGCTGGAGCCCGCCGAGCAGGTGCTGGCCAGACCCGGCCTCATCGATCTGATCATGACGCTGGGCGCCGAAGCCTCCCGCTATCCCGCACCCGGGCTGTTCCGCCGCGAGCTACTGACCGCCATCGGCTGACGGCATGCGCCAAGGGGCTGCGCCCCCGGAGCGGCGTGCCGCCAGACGGGCAGTGACATGACCCCCCGATCAGCACTTTCTACAACAGCCGACGATTCACCTGTAGGGGGTATTTCCATGGAACAGCTGCCGGCCGCGCTCGCCGAAGGCATTGAGGCGGAGCTCATGTACCGGTTCGTGTCGATGGCGCCGTCGGCGATCAAGTCACGGCTGGCGATCGCCACCACGCGCGTGGGAGGCGGTGTGGCGTTGTCGGTGCACAACGACCCGACCGGGTTCTGGAGCAAGGCGCTGGGTTTCGGCTTCGAGGAGCCGGTCACGGCCGACCTCATCGGCCGTCTGGTGGACTTCTACCTTACGCAGGACAGTCGGGGCGCCGTCATCCAGCTCGCGCCGTCGGTGCTGCCGCCGGAAGGGTTCGCCGAGATGATGGCGGCCACCATCGACGACCCGGACTTCCACCCGTTCGCGGCCTGGGAGGGCGACAAGATGATCGGCACCGCCAACCTGTTCGTCCTCGGGGAGGTCGGCTCGTTGAACGCCGCGGGGACGCTGCCGGATCACCGTAACCAGGGCGCGCAGTCGGCTCTTCTGGCCGTACGCGCCAAGCAGGCGGCGAACGCGGGCTGTCGCTGGCTGGTGGCCTTCGGCGCTGATCATTCACGGGCCGATCTCTGGCCGATGAGTGCCGCACTGGCACAGCTGACCGCCATCGCCGCGCCCGCCAGGGTCACTAGTCTCGCCTGCCTGTCCGTCGGCCATCCCGGCTCCGTGGGGTCGGCCGGCCTGGAACAGCGGGAGAGGTCAACAGACTGCTCCTCGACTTCCTCTCGTCCGCTGACCGGCCAACGCCCTGATCGCCGCGCCGCGCAGCAGCTTCGCGTGGGCTTGTCCTCAGCTCTGGTTCGTTCCGTAGAGTTCGCGGTGCCAGAGGTCTTCGCTGATGCGGTCTATGCCGGTGAGCAGGTGGCGGCGGTAGGTGGTGAAGGGGAGATCGAGGCGTTCGGCGGCGGCTTCCTGCGTGGGGGCGCCGCGGCGGTAGGTGACGTCGACGGCTCTCTGAAATTTGCTCGCGCGCGGGTCTCGGCCCAGGTCGTCGATGGCTTGGTCGAGGAGCAGCCGCAGGGCCTCGGCCGGATCGGAGTCGGGGTGTTCGACGACGAGCCTGCTGCGGGCGAGGGGGCTGGCGGTCAGCTCGGCGGGCCGGGAGAGGTGCCGCAGGGCCTTGCGTACGGCGTCGGCGAATTCCGCTTGTGACAACACCACCAGCTCGGCCGGCCGGGCGTCGGGGACGTCCTGCGTGCCGACCAGCAGGAGCCGGTCCAACCGGTCCAGCCAGGCCTGAACGGGCGCTGCCCGCCAGTCGTGAGCGAACAGGGCGTACTCCGTGTCACCCAGCCACGCGTGCTCTCCGACGTCGTGCATGTCGTAATGCCGGAGATAGTCACGCATGGGGCCCTCGCTCGGCATGGCCATGAAAGACCAGGCCATGCGGTCGGCACGCAGGCAGTAGCCGATGGCCCGCCATTGGATCAGGTCCATCACCGGTGACATGCCTTGGTAACGCTCGCGCACCCAGGTCCGGCCGACGGCCAGGTGCTCATCTGGCCGCAGCGGTGCGAGCGCGCGGGCGTTCGCCCAGGCCGCCGCGATGATCGGGTCAGCCGCCGCCTCCTCGTTCCTGGGCTTGTCCAGGCGAACCCAGGAGCACATGCCCACCAGCTCGCCGGTCTCCGTACGCCGGTAAAGGCGGAACGCCGCGGGCTGGCGGCCGGTCCAGAAAGCGACGCCGGCCGCCGACTCCTCGCCGTCCACCTCGGCGGCCAGCCGCACCAGGGCTTCGGTGTCCTCGGGCCGGAATGCGTCCTCGTAGACCTCGCCCTCGCCGCGCCAGGTGTGGAACTCCGCCGTCGATCCGATGTCGCGGTGCAGGAAGAACAGCGAGCCGACGGCCGCCAGAACATCGGAGTCCGCCGCGATGCGGATCTGGGCGGCAAGGTGGGCGTGGATGCGGTGGTGCATGTCCGCGTACCCTTGCGTGTCGCGCCAGCGCAGATCGGCCTCCAGCACCGTCCGCGCCACGTCGTGCGGGAACAGGCCGAGACTGCTGGATTCGACGAACGGCAGCCGCCGCAGCCAGGCGAACAAGGCCGCGGCGTCGTCCGGCAGGACCGCACGCAGCAGGTCTTCGGTGGTCATATAGGCGTGCGCGCAGACTTCCAGCGCGTGCCGGTGCGCGTCGCTGGGCACGTCGCCGACGAGTTGGTCGAGCAGGGTGGCGACCACGTCCTGAGTGGGTGTCCAGCGGGAGCTCGCCGCACGATCCTTGATCGCGACTGCGGCGCCGAGCGACAGCGCGAGAGGGTGGCCGCCGGCGAAGGAGAGCAGCGGTTCGCGCAGCTCGGCGGCCACGCCTCGGGCGTCCAGCAGTGCCGCGGCGTCCTCAGGACGGAGGTCGCGCAGCGATATGACCTGCAGCGCGTCCGCCCAGCCGGGGTCGGCCCGCCACAACATGTCCGGAGGGTTCCGGCCGGCCACCACGACCGTCGCGCCGAGCGGCAGGCGGGGCAGGAACCGCTCGCGGAGCCAGCCCTCCAGCCCCTGGACGCGCTCGAAGGTGTCGACAAGCAGCACCGCGCGCTCGTAGAGCAGCGCCGGTCCGGCCGCGGCCTCGAACGCCGCCGGTGACGGCTCGAGCGTGCGCCCGTCCAGCACCGTCACCGGCCGTCCGGCGGTCGCCGCCTCCTCTGCGAAGCGCCGCACCAGCGCCGACTTCCCGACCCCGCCGGGACCGTGTACGTACAGGACGCGGCCACCGTCGTGCAACGCCGAGCCGAAGGCGGTGAGCTCCTCCTTCCGCCCGACGAAGGCCTGCTCCCTGGCTGCCTGCAGCCGCCCCCCAAGCAGCGCGAAATTCTGGTCATCCCCCGAACGCATAGGGATAACTGTAGCTTTCTGGACGCTCTGGCTGGCGGCGAGAATCCTCCGCGTGAGCACTGAATGGTCATGAAACGCACTAATGGATGAGCAGTCTTCAGCGCAAAGTGCCGCAGGAAGATCACGGTCTGCCGTCGTCGCGGATCCTCGCCGACCAGGCCCAACGGCCCCGGCGATCGGGCGGCGAAAGGTCATGGCCCTTGCACCACGCTCACCTCTCTGGAGACTTGATGTTCCGCTATGCCCGCTTGCGACCCGTCCGGCGCGCGACCGTGACGGCGACTGCTGTGCTCGGCGCCTGTGCCACGCTCGTCACCACGGGCGCGGGAACCGCCGCACTCCTTATCGGAGAGCGAGTCGAAGACGAGTTTCCGCCCGGTGTCCGCATGGGCCGGTGCCGCCTGCTCGATGGCCGTGCGCCCGCATCCGGACGCGCGCCGGATGCGCTGCTGATTCTCAGTCAGCCACGGGCTCGGTGTCTCCACGGACGGCAAGCCTTACCGGAATAGATGACACGTCACCCGGGTTAGGCGCATTGCCTGCGTGACGCGTCACCTGAATGGGTGGTGGTAGACCACCAGGAGCAGGTCGGCGATCAAGGCCGCCCGTACAGAGAGGTAGGGCATGATGAGCGACATCGTTCCCCCGGCCGGGGTGGACATCCGCCGCGCCGGAGAGCGCTTCACGAGCAGCTTCGGCTGGCTGGACTCCAAACACTCCTTCTCCTTCGGCCATCACCACGACCACCGCAACACGCACCACGGTCTGCTGCTGGTCAACAACGACGACATCGTCGACGCCGGTACCGGTTTCGACACCCACCCGCACCGGGACATGGAGATCGTCACCTGGGTGCTGGAGGGCTCGCTGGTTCACCAGGACTCCACCGGCCACAACGGCGTCATCTATCCCGGTCTGGCGCAGCGGATGAGCGCCGGCCGCGGCATCCTGCACTCCGAGAAGAACGACTCCTGGCGGCTGGGCGGGGACGTCCACCGCGACCCGGTGCACTTCATCCAGATGTGGGTCGTACCTGATGAGAACAACATCACGCCCGGCTACGAGCAGCTAGAGATCGCGCACGAGCTGCTCTCCGGCGGGCTGATCCCGGTCGCCTCGGGCATGAGCAAGCACGACGGCGAGGCGGCGATCCACATCAGGAACAAGTATGCGGCCCTGTACGCCGCCCGGCTCCAGCCCGGTCAGGCCGTCCAGCTTCCCGAGGCCCCTTACCTGCACCTGTTCGTGGCGCGCGGCGCGGTCGGCCTGGAGGGAGCGGGGGAGCTGGCGGCCGGCGACGCGGTCCGGTTCACCGCCACCGGCGGGCAGCGGGTGATCGCCACGGAGCCGGCCGAGATCCTGGTGTGGGAGATGCACGCCACTGTCGCGGCCTGACGCCGACGATCAGTTGCAGGATGAACCCCGGCAGGGTCGCCAGGGTGACCGCGCCCGCCCCGGCGGCGCCGGCGCCCCGCCCCAGCAGGAACCGACCAATGGCTCAGCACGTCGCCGGGCTTTGGGGCCGGCTTGGTGCCGTCGGTTCAGAACACCTGGGCCAGGCACCCCAGGGCGACGGCCACCACGATCGTGGCCACCGTCAGCACTCTCACGGATTTGGGGATGCGCATCACGATGTCCCTCCAGGTTTCATAGGCAGTACCGCACGAGCCATTCGTCCGCGTCGTAGGCCCGCTGCGCGGGATCCGGCGTGGTGGCTGCGCGCTCTTCGACCGTGTCCTCGAGCCGGACCCGCTCGGGCAGCCGGCCGAAGCGGACACGGCGCGCGGTCTCGGTGGCGTCCTGCGCCGGCCGCACCTCAGGCGGCTTTCGCGTTGATGGTGACCGGGATGTTGCCGCGGGTCGCCTTGGAGTAGGGGCAGAGCTGGTGGGCCGCGGCGCCGAGCTCGTCGGCCGTCTGCTGGTCCACGCCTGCGAGTTCCAGGTTGAGCACGGCGCTGAGGCTGAACTCGCCGTCGTCACCGTGCAGGGTCACCTCCGCCGTGATGGCCGTGCTCTTCAACGTGATCTTGCGCTGCGCCGCCGCCCTTCTGACCGCGCCGAGGAAGCAGGAGCCCCAGCCCGCGGCGAACAGCTGCTCGGGGTTGGTGGCCCCGCCCGCTCCGCCGAGCTGCTTCGGGACGGCGAGCGTGGTGTCGAGGAGGCCGTCGTTGGCTTGGACCCGGCCTCCGTTGCGGCCCTCTCCCGTGACGGTGACGACCCCGGTGTAGCTGACAGCCATGGCTTTTCCCTTCTGGGCAGGTGGAGATACGCCGGGAACGCATCCAGCGTCACCGGTTCAACTGGTGACGATACTGGCAAGCCATGCGTCACCTGTCAAGACGGTGATGCATTCTCGGCAGGCGGAAGTGGCGGCCGTGCCAGCGGGCGCGTAACCATCGGTCGTGGCTGGCGATCAGGATCGCGCCGGGGCCCATCGGCGCCCCAGGGCCTTGTCCAGGTCGCCGGAGAGGCGAGGCGAAAAGGTGGTTGGTGAGCTCGTCGAGCAGGAGCGCCTCGCGTGGATCGGCCACCAGCAGGCCGCCGCCGGTCAAGACGGGTGTGTCGTCAGGCCTGGAAAGGTGTGTGTCGTCAGGCCGGGAAAGGACAGGGTGGAGCAGCCGGGATCAGTACGTGCCGGCCGCCTGGGCCTCCTTCTTGCGTGCCCGGTACGCCGCGGCCTTGATCTTGTTGCCGCAGGACTCCATGCCGCACCACTCCCGACGCCCGCCGCGCGACCGATCGATGAAGATCTTGGTGCACTCGGGGTTGGCGCATTCCTTCATCAGCGGCACCTCCGGCCCGCTGAGCAGCTCGATGGCGTGCCGGGCCACGGTGGACAGCGCCTGCGCCGGGGTCGCCTCGACCCACCGCCCCTCGGCCCTGAGCTGGGGCGCCGCCGGGGGTTGGCGCGCGGTGTCGTTCACCAGGGCGAGCGCCTCGTCGTCGTAGCCGTCACCAGCGAGCCGGGCGGTTACTAGCGCGTAGATGGCCTCGCGCACCACCACCGCCTGGGCCAGGTCCTCTTCCTGGCAGGGAGAGACGGCATCGACGATGCCGGACCCCAAGTACCAAGCGTCGAGCCGGTCGGGGGAGTCGAGTGTCTCGAAGCGCTCCGTGCGGCGCGCGCGGAGCGTGCAAGCGAGGTCGAGCGCGGGGTTGCCACACAGGAACACGTGCTTCACATCACCAGTTTGACAGGTGACTTCCAGCCGTGCAATCGTCGTCACCGCTCGGACCGCGACCATCATGGTGGCGTAGTGACCTGCATGCACGGGCAGCCCCGCAAGGCCGGCGCCTCGCGGGGCTGCAGTTGTTCGTTGAGGTCAGCCGCCGATGCGGCTAGTTGTGGGAGCCGCCCCTGCAGTACTGGCGCTCCCAGCGTCCGTCCCTGTAGCAGTAGTAGCACTTACCTTTCCACTCACACCTCCGGGCTGCATTGGAGGCGTTGGTGACCTGCTGGGCCGCCGCGCAATTGCTGGCGTCGGAGGCCTGCGCGGCGGTGACGACGGATCCGGAGATGACGAGCGTGGACGCCCGGCCAGAGGTAAATTCTCATTTCTGGCACGTCGCCACATGCACGTAATTATCAGCACGCCTAAAGAAATACGGCATCACGCACCAGCGAGCGGGCGCGAGCCTTCGAGTGCACATTTGCACCGCCGAACCCAACCTGAACAGGGGCTTCCCCAGGCCTTTCACTGCAGCGCCATGGGACGGCAAATTGCAGGGAAGGGCATGAGCGCCATTGCGTCGAAAGCAGGGATATCCCCCTATTGCGGTCGCATCAGGTCGAGGTCCTCGCCCCAGGCGTCCAGCACCGCGCCGTGCCCGGCGCGCCGGGCCACTGCCTCGACATGGGCGAAGAGGCGCCGTTGCAAGGGCACGTCGCCCGTTCCCGAGATGCGGTGCGCGGCGTCCAGCAACCTGCCGGTGTCCCAGCCGGGCAGCGGGTATCGGGCGAGTTCCCATTCCAGGTATTTGTTGTAAGGGCGAGGGCGACGGTCGAGAGCGAAGAGCAGCTCCAGCAGAAACCGGATGCTGTCGGCGGCGTCGAGGCGGGCGGCAAGTGAATGTCCGTCACGGTCGTTCTTGATGGACCGGTAGAGGGAGTTGGCATAGGCGTCGAGCCATTCACCGGAGTCCCGGAATGCTTCATCGGCATCGAGCCGTGCCTTGGCGGCGAGGATCTCGGCGATGCCTCCGTCGAGCCGGTCGAGCACGATCCTGGCGCGGGCGAGGGCGTAGCGCTCGAAGCCGGGCATTCCGACCGCGTGGAACTCGGCGAGGGAGATGATGACGAGGTCGAGTTCGGGGGTGCGGTGGCCGGCGAACCGGGTGAGATCCGTTGTCGCACTGTCGGCGAAGACGACGTACAGGTCGTAGTCCGAGTGCTCGGTGATCATGTCGTCGTGGGCGCGGGAGCCCTTGAGTACGAGTCCGACGACGGCGGGGTCGGCGGCGGCGAGTTCAACGAACGCGTGGTAGGTGAGGGGATGCTGAGTGGGCATCGGATGATCTCCGGTGGAATGGTGACGGCTCCGCCTCGGCTCATGACATGAAGGTGGTTCAGCGGCCGCCGCGGGTGAGGAAGTCTCGCTCGGGTCCGACCGGCGCCAGGTCAGCGGCGCGCTGGTAGGCGGCGGCGGCCTCGCTGTGACGGTCGAGGCGCCGGAGCAAGTCCGCGCGGGCGGCGTGGAAGGGGTAGTAGTGGTCGAGGTCGAGCTGGTCGATCAGGGCCAGGGCGGCGGCAGGGCCGTGGACTTCGGCGACGGCGATGGCGCGGTTGAGTGCGACGACCGGAGTGGGCGCGAGGGCGTACAGATGGTCGTACAGGGCGATGATCTGTGGCCAGTCGGTGTGGGCGGCGGTGGGGGCGTCGGCGTGCACGGCGTTGATGGCGGCCTGTAGCTGGTACGGTCCCGGCCGGTCGTGCAGGAGGCAGCGGCGGACGATCGCCTGGCCTTCTGTGATCAGGGACCGGTCCCACTGCCGGCGGTCCTGGTCGCCAAGCAGGACCAGGGAGCCGTCGGGCCGGGTGCGTGCGGCGCGCCGGGATTCGATGAGCAGCAGCAGGGCCAGCAGTCCGGCGACCTCCGCCGCGCCGGGCATGAGCGTGGCAAGGAGGCGGACCAGCCGGATCGCCTCGGCGCACAGGCCCCGCTCCTCCGGGCCGGACAGGCCGGTGTTGTAGATGAGGTAGACGACGGCCAGCACGGGGGGCAGGCGGCCGGGCAGCTCATGGTCGGCGGGGATCCGGTATGGGATGCGCGCGGCTTTGATCTTGCGTTTGGCGCGGACCAGGCGCTGTGCCATGGCCGGCTCGGCGACCAGGAAGGACCGGGCGACCTCGTCGGTGGACAGACCGCCGAGCAGTCGCAGCGTGAGCGCTACCTGCGCCTCGGCGGACAGGGCGGGGTGACAGCAGGTGAAGATCAGCTTGAGCCGGTCGTCGGGCACTAGGTCCTGCTCCTCCGGTTCGCGGTCGGGCGCGAGAAGCGTCACGTCACCCAGCAGGCGCCTTTCGCGCGTCCGGCGGCGCAGGCGGTCGATCGCGCGGTTGCGGGCGGTGACGGTGATCCAGCCGCCCGGGTTGGGCGGCAGTCCTTCGGCCGGCCACTTGATCAGGGCCAGGGCGAACGCCTCCTGCACCGCGTCCTCGGCGGCGTCGATGTCGTCGAAGACGCCGATCAGCGTGGCCAGCGACCGGCCGTACTCCTCGCGGAAGATCCGGCCGATCGCGGCCTGTCCGATGTTCACTCCTGTGAGGTGCCGGCGAATGGACGTACCTCGATCGGCGTGTCGATGGCCGCGGTGGCCTTCGAGGCCAGGGCTAGTGCGGCGTCGAGATCGTCGGCCTGGATGATGTAGAAGCCGCCGAGGTGGTCTTTCGACTCGGTGAAGGGGCCGTCGGTGGTCAGGACTTGGCCGTCGCGCACGCGCACCACGGTGGCGGTGTCGGCGTCGTGCAGGCGGCCGGAGAACACCCACATTCCGGACGACTTCATCTCCTGCTCCACGGCGCCGAGCCGCTCGTGGGACTGCCGCATCTCCTCCTCCGTCATCGGTTCATGGACCTGGCTCTCGGAGCTGTGCACGGACAGCATGTAGTGGGGCACGGCGGTGTTCCTCTCGTCAGAGGCGGGGTCCGTCCCGCCCGTTCATCTGACTACGAACGGGCCTGGCCGGAATCGACACCCACATCCACGCTAGTTTGAGGTCGGAGCCACCTCATCGGTAGGCCAGGCGGCGCAACAGGATCTCCGCAGGACCTCTGTACCCGACACGCCGCATGAAATCGGCGATGACCACCGACACCAGCCAGGTCGCCATGGCCACGCCTGTGGCACCGGCAAGCCCAAGATCGTCCTGCAGCTCGAGTCCGTACGGGTAGAAGACCCCGACGAACACGAAGGACTGGAAGAGGTACAAGCTCATCGAGCGCTGACCGAGCGCCTGAACGGCAGTGGCCAGGCCGTTCGGTCGCCTGGTGATCGGGATCGCGATCAAGCCGATGACCGCGGCCATGCCGATCCCGCCGAAGTATCCGGTGAACGGTTGCGTGAGCGCCGCCGCCCACAAGGCGGCGCCCGGCGGCTCGGCCCATACGCCGGCCTGGACAAGACCGACAGGCACGGCGCCGATGACGGACAGGGTGATGGTGACGATCGCGGCTTTGATCAGGAAGCGGCGATGCCGCGCGGGCTCGTCCAGCAGCCGCCGCCGCGCTGCCCACACTCCGATGATCACGCCAGGAACAACCAGGATCACTCCGGCCACCAGGCCGAACGGCCAGGCCTGGAGCCGCTCGGCGAACAACTGCCATGGGTCCTTCATCCCGGCCGCGACGATACCGGCCGCGATAGGAGAACGGCCCTGCGACAGCGGATACCACATGGCGAACCCGACCAAGACGGTCGCCGGCACCAGGCTGAGCCCCGCCGTCCACAGCAGAGTCGAGTCCTTGGCCCGCAGCAGGCCGACGAGCAGGACGGCGCTGATCCCGTACGCGGCCAGGATGTCGATGGGGACCAGCACCGCCATGTGGACGAACCCGATCAGGACCAGCCACCATCCCCTCCGGCGCAGCAGCTTGCGTACGGCCACCCAATCGCTGCCCCGCCGCGTCCGCCGGTCCAGCAGCTGGACCAGCGAGTAGCCGAACAGGAACGCGAACATCGGCCGGGCGTGGTTGTTGACGAAGAGATTGTGGAAGCCGTGTGTGAGGTCGTTGAGTAAGGCAGGGCCGTGGTCGATGTCGACCACGAACAGCGGCGCGTGCGCGAAGGCAATGGCCAGCAGCATGAGACCCCGTGCCAGGTCCGGGGCCGGCACCCGCGTGGCCGTCTCCGGTGAGCCGTGCGGAGCGGCCGGCGCCAAGCCTGACGTATTCATGATCGAGCCTTCCGGTGTCCGGGAACCGTTCCCCATCGCCGCGAGCCTTGGTGAACGCGGCGTCAACGTCCCGAGCACGAACGTAACGAGCCAGGACATCGACGCGGAATGTGGCTGGACGCAGAACAGGGGTGCACGTAAGTGCACCCCTGCCGACCCGGCCCGGCAGCACTCCGCTCCCTGGCCCGGCCGTATGGAACGTCCGCGAACCGCCGTCAGTCGCGCAGCCCCGGCACGTCGATGACGATCACCTCGGTGTCGTCGGGCCGGCCCGCGATGCGTCCGTCGTTCCCGGGGAAGTTGTTGTCGTTGGCGACCACGACCCGGTCACCGCGCAGCGGCAGCACCGACTCGACCGACTGCAGCGGGAACGAGAACAGCGGCCCGACCCCGTACTCGCCTGGGCGGGCCGGCGAAGAGACGCCCTTGGGGTCGGCGATGCGCAGCAGGTCCACGGCAGTGCGGCGGGGCAGGGCGCCGTCCGGCGCCGCGGCGTCGAGGTCGGTGACGACCAGACGCTTGATCCGGGCGCTCGGGCCCATGTCGTTGTCCCGCTCGATCAACAGCAGCCGCCGGTCGTCGAGCACCGCCGCGTCGCGGGTGAAGGCCACCCGCACGAGGCTGATCGAAGTCCCCGCAGCTCGCCAGCGCAGAACCGGACATGAAACACATCGTGAACGGAAGTTGTATCTGTGCCGATCAGGTGCGGTGCCCGCCTGTCGCGTCGTGCCGCTCGAGCTCCATCTCACCACGCAGCAGCATCACGAAATATCAAGAAATATCAAGAAATTCAAACTCTTGTCATGGTTGGAGATCGCGGAGACACTGCGGGCGGAGCCGTGCTGGAGACAGGGGGAGTCGCCATGAGATGGCGTGCCGTGATCATCATGCTGCTGATGACGTTCGCCTTAGGGGCGGGCGAAGCCCCCAGGGACTCCTACGAGATATGGCTGGTCGACCAGTCCGACACGAACGGCCTCACCCATGGCGGCACCGTGCACGTGTACGACGGCGGCGACGTCACCAGGCGTCTGTCCGCCGCCCGGCCGACCGGGGTGATCGACCTCGGCGGCGCCACATCGTCCCTGTGCCTGTCGAGCACCGGGCGGAACCCGGTCCGGCCTCACATGATCGTGTTCAACAAGGCCGACACCCACGCGGCGCTCGCCTTCGTCGCCAGCGGCCACGTGGTGATCTTCGATGCCGCTTCCCGGCGGCCGCTCGCCTGTTTCTCCACCGAGACCGGAGCGGGCGGCGCCCGGCAGGCCCACGCCCTGTGGCCGACCGAGGACGACCGATACCTCATCATCGCCAACCAGAACGGCAAGAAGCTGGAGCGGATCCGCACCGATTATGCCGCCGGCGCGTTCAGGCAGGAGCCCGCGGCGACGCTCGACCTGGCGGGCTGCACCACCCCGAGCGGCGCGCCGTGCCAGTCTCCTGAGGCACGCCCCGACAACGCGCCGATCTGCCCGTTCATCGCCTCCGACAACGGCCCGGTCTTCGTCAGCCTGCGGGGCGGCGGCATGTTCGTCGTGGACTGGCGCACCACGCCGATGGCCATCGTGGGAGAGTACGACGCGGCACACGTGCCGGCGAACGGCTGCGGCTTCATCGAAGCGAAGGGCGCCGTCTTCGGCGACGGGGGCGGCGGCACCCCCGCCAACCTCGACCAGTTCAGCGTTTTCCGGGTGCCGCGCAGCGGCTACTCCGCCGCCAACCCACCGAACACGCCTCCCGTGGAGCGGCTCTTCGACGACGACGCGCCGGACCGTGACGCGCACGGCACCGCCGTCAGCGCCTGGGAACGCCATGTCTGGGTGGGCGACCGCGACGGCAACGTGGCGGAGGTCTTCGACGGCCGCACCGGCTCCCGTGTCAACACGGTGCCACTGACGTCGCCGTTCAGCGCCGATCCGACGGTGGACCTGTTCGCCGGCTCCCCCGACCGGGCGTGGCTGTTCGCGTCGGCACGCGGTCCGAACCCGCTCTCCGGCGACCCGCACTCCTCGCACGGCACCAACCCCGGCATGCTGATCATCCGCATGACGGACGAGGGCCGCACCGGCCAGGTCCTGGGTCTGATCCCCATCACCAACGTCGACGCGGCGGGCACCGAACGCGCCGACGCGCACGGCATCCGGGTACGGCACGTGCGCTGACACGTCGAGCAGCGCTGGTGGTCGGGCGTGCGATCACATCCCGTGCGGCGCTGATCGATCAGACGTCGCCGCGTTTGATCTTGTCGAGCAGGTGGCGGTAGGAGGAGGCCGATATCACGAGCGGCTGGAGACTGACGTCTTTGGAGTCTCTGATGGCAACGTCGCCGCTGTCGAGCAGGCGGACTTCGAGACAGTTGCCATTATGGCTACAGAAGCTGGAGCGCTTCCACTGATGTTCCATGTGTGGACAGCGTAGTGGACTCCGGATCAAGAATGAGCCAGGTTGGCGATAAATTCACGTGTGGCGGCGGGAGACAGCGCATAATCGGCGAGCAGCTCGAACATTTTTTCAAAATAAATTGATTGCTGCTCGTCCAGCAAGAATTGGCTGATGACATTGCGATCGACATAGACCAGGGACTGTTCCAGCGGATCGCTTTTATCTAGATTCAGCAGGGTAAAAGACTCTTCGACCATTCCGCGAGAGTGCGCCAAGGGGACGACCTGAAGCGTTACATTAGGCAAATCAGAAAAGTCGACCAGCTTCCTCATTTGTTCGGACATGATAGCGGGACTGCCGACCGTCCGCAACAATACAGATTCGTCCAAGATTATCCATATTTGAGATGATTCAGGGGGGAAGAACCGTTTTTGGCGATTCATCCGAATGGAGAGGCGCTCTTCGACCTGGCGTGGCGTCAACGTCGGATCGACCTCGCGCCAGCTCGTGATGAGACGCCGCGCGTACGCCTCCGTCTGCACGATGCCGGGCACGACGTTGATCGACCACTCCCTGACGGACTCGGCCACCGCCTCCACACTCATGAACGTCAGGAACTCCCGCGCCCCAGCGGTGTAAGCCCTCCAGGAGTGCGGCGTCTGGGTCTGCCTGGCCAGCGCGAGGAGGCGCTCACGTCGACCCGGCGTGGCCTCGTAGAGATCGAGCAGGAGTTGGATGTCGTCTTCCGACACACTGATCCGGGCGTTCTCAATCCGACTGATCTTGGACGGTGACCAGCCCAGACGATTTTTGATGTCGTCACCCGTGAGAGATGCTCGCTCTCTCAGGTAGCGAAGCTCTCGCGCCAGAATGCGACGTTGCACGGGGGGAGAAGATGCATCGCTCACGTATATATCCCAAATGTCTCTGATGCCCTGCTCTTGCCTTGATCACTCCCGCCATTGAGCCACAGAAGTAAGGCTCCGTGCAAGATTGCATGCAGCCTTACGGTACTTCACCATTGTGAGGGGAGGCGTCGAATGGTCGAGCAGGCAGCGCACACCCAGGGCTTGGACGAGAAGCTCTCGGGCCGGTCATCACCAGGAGCCCTCCGTCGGGCTTGTGCAACGTCGGTGGGAGCCTGGCATGCGCCCGATCAGCATGAGCACGCCGACGCAAGCGTCTACACCTGCCCTTCCCGGCTCATCGGATGGAGCAGCCGGCCGACTGGCTCGGACGTGGTGACCTCCCGCGGCATCTGGCGCGTGGATTGGCAGGAACTACACGTCGGCTACCTGCACGATGTCTATCTGGGACTGGTTCGCCGGGAAATCCAGCCGAGCGCGCACTGGATCACGGCGTTCCTCCCGCGCTCCGCCACGATCGTCCTCGACGAGCCCGGCCTCGCCGAGGATTCCGTTCTCGCCCTGGCGTGGGACGAGGAGAGCGGCTGGCGCTTCGGCATGTTCGCGCAAGGGGACGTGCACTGCCCGACCCTCCTCAGGCAGCAGCGCTACATCTGCGGCGATGTGCTGCCCGACCCCGCCGACGTGGGCGACACGGTGCTGGCCGTCGTCGAGGAGCTGCGGCGTCCGCGTCGGTGGTGGCAGGCACGAGAGTCCGAGCGGCGCTGGGGCTGGCCGTATCCACCGTCCTATCGTTCCTATCGCGACGTGCGCGACGGCTTCGACGATCGCCTGCGAGCCCACCTGCCGCCGGACGACCCGACCCCGACCCCGCCGGTCCAGCCTTCACAATTAACTTCGTAAGGATTTGAATTCCGGCACGGCGCGATTTACGCTCCAGAGATCCGATGTCTCCACGTCCCCCGGTGGTGACCATGCACTCTCGACGATCTCTACTGAAGGCCGGCGGAGTCCTCGCGGCCGCCACGATCACTCCAGGAACCGCGTTGGCACAGGCCGAAGCTCGATCACCGGATCCCTGGCACAAGGTGCCGCACATCCTGCGGAGGATCCGGCCTCCTCGATTCCCGCGGCGAAGGTGGGATGTCACCGCTTTTGGAGCGGTGGGCGACGGGACCACCGACTGTACGGCCGCGTTCAAGGCAGCAATCGCTGAGTGCCACCGCAACGGTGGCGGGCGGGTCCTGGTTCCGCCAGGCCGTTTCCTCACCGGAGCCGTTCACCTGCTCAGCAACGTCGAGTTACATGTTTCCGAGGGCGGCGTGATCGCCTTCAGCCCCGATCCCAACGCGTACCTGCCGGTGGTCTTCACCCGGTGGGAGGGCACGGAGTGCTACAACTACAGCCCCTTCGTCTACACCCACGGCCAGCGGAACATTGCGATCACGGGCAAGGGCACGCTGGACGGCCAGGCCAGGCAGGGGCCGTGGGAGAGCTGGTACGCCAATGGCGGGCCCCAGGGCGCCGACCAGCGGACGCTGCGGAAGATGGGCGACGACGGCGTGCCGGTCGGGCAGCGGGTGTTCGGGGCGGGGCATTACCTGCGCCCAGCCATGGTCCAGTTCGTGAAATGTCAGGACATCCTCGTCAGTGAGGTCACGATCCTCGAGCCGCCCATGTGGACCGTCAACCCCGTCCTCTGCACGAACGTCACCATCCGCGGCGTCACCGTCGTCAGCACGCTCTACAACACCGACGGCTGTGACCCCGAGGCGTCGTCGTACGTGCACATCCACGGCTGCCGCTTCAACACCAACGACGACTGCGTCGCGGTCAAGTCGGGACGTGACGCCGACGGCCGCAGGGTGGGCGTGCCCAGCGAGAACATCGTCGTCCAGGACTGCTACTTCTCCGGCCGCTGGGGCGGCATCACGGTGGGGAGCGAGATGTCCGGCGGCGTCCGCAACGTCTTCGCCGAACGGTGTGTGATCAACTCCCCGGACTTCCCCGGCAACTACCCGGTGAAGTATCCCGTCTACATCAAGGCCAGCAAGAAGCGCGGCGCCTTCATCGAGGGCGTGTACGTACGCGACTTCACCGGCCAGAACGTGGACCGCGAGGTCATCTTCGTCAACATGGCCTACAACAGCAACGAGGGCGGCACGGAGCCGGTGTCCGTCCGCGACATCCGGATGGAGCGGACCGAGGTCGACGGCGCCGACGCCGTGCTCAACCTCGTCGGCCTGGAGACGGACCACCTGGTCGGGGTGCACCTGGAGAAGTGCACGTTCACGAACGTCACAGGACCGGACAAGATCGCCTTCACCGACGACCTGACCATGCGGAAGGTGTTCGTGAACGGGGTGGAGCAATGAGCCGCGTCATCGCCGCCCTGATCCTGCTGGTGACAGCCGGGGTGGCGCTACCCGCGGAGGCGGCGGCCGGGCAGGTGCGCGGGTGGACGATCCTGTCCGACAGCGACGCCGGGGCCGACGCCGTCATCGCCGCCGCGAAGCCGTACAAGATCAATCATTTGCAACTGAGCCATGAGATCGTGCACGACCTGCGCGAGGTACGCGAGCCGGCCAAGCAAGCGCAGGCCAACCGGCTCACCAAGGCGGCGCACGACGCCGGGATCGCCGAGGTGGCGATCTGGGACCACTCGCTCTACGACCTGGACTACTACCCTGCCGAGTTCCGCACCGGCCCCGGCGGCACGATCGACCTGGACGATCCGGCCTTCTGGGAGTGGTTCAAGCAGGACTACCGGGAAATGCTCGACCTGGTGCCGGACATCGACTCGGTGGTGCTGACCTTCATCGAGACCGGCGCCCGGGTGGAGCGGCAACACTCGACGAGGCTCACCACGGCCGAGCAGAAGCTGGCCTACCTGGTGGATCAGGTCGCCGAGGTCCTGGTCAACGAACGCGGGCTGGGGCTCTACTTGCGCACGTTCGGGTATTTCCCCGAGGAGATGGAGCGGACGATCGGCGCGATCGCGCTGGTCCGCAACCCGCACGTCAAGGTGATGGCCAAGGCCACGCCCCACGACTTCTTCCTCACCCACCCGAACGACGCCACGATCTCGCGGATCGACCGGCCCGTGCTCGTCGAGTACGACGCGGCAGGCGAGTACAACGGCCAGGGGAAGATCGCGAACGCGTGGCCGGAAGAGCACGTCAACCGGCTGCGCCACTACCAGACCCTGCCGAACGTGATCGGCTACGTGGCCAGGACCGACCGCTACGACGAGTCCCGCATCATCGGCACGCCCACCGAGATCAACCTGTACGCGCTGGCCCGGGCCACGGAGGATCCCCGGGTGAGCGTGGAGACGATCTACCGCGAGTTCGCGGCCAGGACGTACGGGCCGCGGGCCGCGCGGAACGTCGCCTCGGCGCTGTCGAAGTCGTACGAGATCGTCACCTCGGTGCTCTACACCCTGGGCACGAACACCGCCAACCACTCCAGACTCGACTACGAGCCGTACTGTTCGAGCTATCACCGCAGCGTGTCAGGCAAGTGGATCGACCCGCCCGTCACCTATGTGCGCCACAACGTGAACAAGCGGTTCCACTTCTGGATCGACTTGGTCGACCATCTGTCGCCGGCCGCCTGCAAGTCCGACCCCACCCTGGCCAGGGAGGCGCAGTACGTGCTGGACAGGGGCTGGGTGACCATGGGCGACCACATGACGCCCCGATACCTGGAGTACGTGCTCACCGAGAAGGACCACGGGGTGCGGGTGGCCGAGAGCGCGCTGCGGGACGTCGTCGTGGCCAGGCGCGACCTCGAGCCCGAGCACTTCGAACAACTCGAGGCGTACTTCGAGCGGACGGTGCTGACCGCCAGGCTGCACCGGGCGGTCGCGGCGGCGTACTTCGGATACCGCATCTACGTGCGGGACGAGGAGCAGCGGACGCCGAAGATGCGGCGGCTCATCTGGGACGGGCTCGATGACGCCCAGCGCATCGCCGAGCAGATCCGGACTTATCCGGTGCCGGCGGCGAGCGGCGAGTGGGACTGGGTCAGGGACGCGGCCGAGGCGGCCAAGTACTACGACCGTATCTCCAAAGGCTGGGACCGCTACGGCGGCATAGCTGTCCCCCACCCCTGAGATTGAGTAGGGCATACTCAGGCGTTTCCGGCGGGGCCGTGCGACGGTGGCGGCATGCTCGCGTTACGTGCTCGCCGTCTCTTCGACGGCCGGGAAATGCACCACGACCGCGTGGTGGTCGTCGAGAACGGGCGCGTCGCCGACGTCACCGGCGACGCGACCGCCACGATCGACCTGGGTGACGCCACGCTGCTGCCCGGGCTCATCGACTGCCACGTCCACCTGGCCTTCGACGCCGGCCTCGACGTCCTGGGAATGCTGGAGCAGCCGGGTCTCGCCGACCGTATGCGGTCGGCGGCGCGGCAACACCTGGCGGCCGGCGTGACCACGGTGCGCGACCTGGGCGACCGGGACTATCTGGCGTTGGGACTCGGGCTGGGTCTCGACGGGCCCGAGATCCTTTCGGCCGGGGCGCCGATCACCACGCCCAAGGGGCATTGCTGGTTCCTGGGCGGCGAGGCGGCGGGCGAACAAGGGGTGCGCGAGGCCGTGCGGGAGCGGGCGACGCATGGCGCGCATGTGATCAAGATGATGGTGACCGGCGGTGAGATGACCGCCGGCTCCCACTCGCACCTGCTCCAGTACGGCCCCGCCGAGCTGAAGGCGGCCGCCGACGAGGCGCACGCGCACGGCCTGCCGATCACCGGACACGCCCACTGCGCGGAGGGGGTCACACAGGCGCTGGAGGCCGGGTTCGACTCGATCGAGCACTGCTCGTTCTTCACCGAGGACTCCTTCGAGGTGGACTACGGGCTGATCGCCCGGCTGGCCGCCGCCGACATCGTCGTGTCCCTCACGGCGGGGATAGCACCGAGCCCGGTGCCGCCGCCACCGCGCATCCAGCAGCGGATCGCCGGCATGACGGAGGCGTTGCGGGCCTTCTACGCCGCCGGGGTGGATTTCGTCATCGGGACGGACGCGGGGATCGGGCCGCCCAAACCGCACGGGGTGCTGCCATACGGGGCGGAGATGCTGGTCGAGCAGGGGTACGCGGCCATCGACGTGCTGCGGTCGATCACGTCGGTGGCGGCGCGTGCCTGCCGGGTGGACGAGCGCAAGGGCATGATCGCGCCGGGGTTCGACGCCGACCTGGTGGCCGTGGAGGGGGACCCACTGGCCGACATCACCGCGCTGCGGCGTCCGCAGGCGGTCTACCGGATGGGGCGTCTCGTCACCCAGGTCGTCTAGTAAGCCAGGCATGCAGGTCTCGCCGGCCTGGCGGACCGCAGCAGCTTTTGCGGCCAGCGGTGATCTGTGCCTGGTGCTCCTTCTCGTGCTCCCAGTCCCGCTTGCGCCCGGCCCGGCGCGCGATCGGCAGGCATCAGGGCAACTCGCGCACCACCTCCCGGCGCTGCGCGTCGTCGTAGGCGGTCAGCAGCGTCACGACGGCGGTGGTGTCCTCGGCGTCGATCGCCGCGCGAACCGTGTCCCAGGGGTTCGTCATGTCCCCGGACCATAGGCCGCCCCTTCGACAATCCGTCGCCAAGTGAGGTCGATTTGCCCTTTGTGTACGGGAACGGCCATGACACCGTCGAAAACGACGGAGACGCACCCCTCAGGAGGAGCCTTGTGCGCGTTCCACATCATCGACCTGCGCGCCACGCAGATCCTGGACTCGCGCGGCCGCCCCACCCTGTCGGTCACGCTGACCCTGGCGGGCGGCGCGACCGGCTGGGCCGGGGTGCCCTCCGGCGCTTCCATCGGCTCGAAGGAGGCGATCGAGCTACGCGACGGTGACATGAGCCGGTACGGCGGCGCGGGCGTGACCCGGGCGGCGGCCCTCATCACCGGCTCGATCTTCCACCGGCTGAAGGGCCGGCCCTGGCATTCGCTGGCCGACGTCGATCAGGCCCTGATCGAGCTGGACGGCACCGCGGCCAAGAGCAGGCTGGGCGGCAACGCCACCGTGGGGGTGTCGATGGCCACCGCGCGCGCCGTGGCCGCCTCCCAGGGGCAGCAGTTGTGGGAGTTCCTCACCCCGTACACCGTGCGGCCGCGGTTGCCGGTGCCGCACTTCAACCTGGTCAGCGGCGGCCTGCACGCCTCCAATCAGCTCGACTTCCAGGAATTCATGATCGCCCCGATCGGTGCGCCCTCCATGGCCGAGGCCGTACGTGCCGGGGCGGAGATCTACGCCGTCCTGCACAGGAACCTGGCCGCGGCGGGACGGCCGACCGGTCAGGGCGACGACGGCGGTCTCGCGCCCGACTTCACGCACCCGCGCGAGGTGCTGGCCGCGCTGGTGGAGGCCATCGACGACGCCGGCTACACGCCCGCCCGCGACCAGGTGGCCATCGCGCTGGACCCGGCCGCCTCCCGATTCCGCCGCGGCGACGGCGCGTACCAGGTGGCGGGCGAGCGCCTGTCCAGTCTGGAGCTGATCGAGCTCTACGCGCAGCTTGCCACCGACTACCCGATCTGGAGCATCGAGGACGGCCTGGCCGAGGACGACATCGAGGGCTGGCGGCAGCTGACCGACCGGCTCGGCGAGCGGGTCCAGCTGGTCGGCGACGACGTGTTCGTCACCAACCCCACCGTCATCCAGCAGGGCATCGCCGCGCGGATCGCCAACGCCGCGCTCATCAAGGTCGACCAGGTCGGCACCGTGACGGAGACGTTGCAGGCGATGGAGGTGTGCCGCAAGCACGACTACGCGCGGATGGTCTCGCACCGCGCCGGCGAGACCGTGGACGACTTCATCGCCGAGCTGGCGGTGGCCAGCGGGTGCGGGCAGTTCAAGTCGGGAGCGCCTGCGCGCGGCGAGCGGGTGATCAAGTACAACCGGCTCACGCACATCGCCGCCCAGCGGCCCGATCTGCCGTACGGGCTGGCCGAAGGATGAGGCAGGTGGCCGGTGATCGCTCACCGGCCACCCCGAGCGTTCAGCCCGTCGCGGCCTTCTCCAGCACCTGGACGTCGATCTTCGCCATGCCCAGCATGGCCTGCATGGCACGCTGCGCCCTGGCCGGATCGGGGTCGCTCAGCAGCTCGTTGAGGCGGTGCGGGATGATCTGCCAGGACAGGCCCCACCTGTCCTTCAGCCAGCCGCACCGCGACTCCTCACCACCATCCGTCAGCTTCGCCCACAGCTCGTCGACCTCCTCCTGCGACTCGCAGTCGACGAACAGCGAGACGGACTCGTTGAACTTGAACTGCGGGCCGCCGTTCAGCGCGATGAACCGCTGGCCGGCCAGCTCGAACGTGACGATCATCGCCTTCCCTGCCGGGCCCGGCGCGCCCTCGGGGTAGCGCTGGACCTCCAGGATGCGGGAGTCGTCGAAGAGCGAGGTGTAGAACTGCGCGGCCTCCTCGGCCTGGTTGTCGAACCAGAGGTACGTGGTGATCTTCTGCATGACGCGGGCCCTTCCACTTGCGTGAATCTGCTCTCTCATCAAGCGCGTCGAACGCGTCCCTGCCGGATCGACATGGCCACGGAGAAGTTTTTTGAAGGATTGATGGTCAAGCGAGCGCTGGTGGTCGGGGGCGGCAGTGGGCGGGCGTTGATCGAGGCCCGGCTGCCCGTGCACCAGTGGCCCGAGCGCGATCTGGGCGAGCCGGCGTGGGCGTGAGCTAGGCCTTCTTCACCCCCAGCAGGGCGTGGTAGGCGGGCTTGGGCGCCAGGTTCTCGTCGAACAGGCAGGCCGCGCCCTGGCCTTCGAACCAGCCGGGCACCCACGAGTGCCGGTCGGTGAAGCCCCAGACGGTGAACTCGCGGCAGGCCTTGACGCTGAGGCAGTCGGTCAGCGCCCGGCGGTAGTAGTCGGCCTGGGTGGTCAGCTTCTCGGCTGTCACCGGCAGCTCCATGCGCACGTCCAGCTCGGTGACCGCGACCTCCAGGCCCAAGTCGGCGAAGCGGCGCATGACGTTCGCCCAGTCGCCGGGGTAGTCGTACTGGATGCCGAGGTGGCCCTGGAAGCCGATGCCGTGGATCGGCGCGCCCTGCGCCTGGAGGTCCTTGACGATCGACAGCGTGGTCTCGATCTTGGCGGCGTTCCACTCCAGGTTGTAGTCGTTGATGTAGAGCTTGACGTGCGGGTCCGCGCGGTGGGCCCAGCGGAAGGCATCGGCGATGTAGCCGGGGCCGAGGTGGGTGAGCCAGATGCTCTGCCGCATCGTGCCGTCGTCGTTGACCACCTCGTTGACGACGTCCCAGGCCCTGATCTTGCCCTTGTAGCGGCGTACCTGGGTGGTGATGTGGTCGCGCAGGATCTCCCTGAGCTCGGTGGCGTCGATGGTGCCGTTCTCGACGCCGCTGGTCAGCCAGGACGGCAGCTGGTTGTGCCAGAGCAGGGTGTGGCCGCGTACCTTCTGGTTGTTGCGGCGGGCGTTGTCGACCAGCGCATCGGCGTCGGCCCAGGTGAAGACGCCACGCTCCGGCTCGACCGACTCCCACTTCATCGCGTTCTCCGCGGTGACGTGGGAGAACTCGCGGTTGAGCACCTTGCGGTAGTCGTCCTCACTGCGCAGGGTGGGGATGTCGACGGCGCTGCCGATTCTGATGCCGTTCTGGAACGCGAGTTCGCGCAAGTCACGCGCCGTTCGGTGGTCGGCGTGGGCGGGGAGCGGGACGGCGGCGACGAGCGCCAGGGCGATGATCAGGGACTTCACCGAAGACCTCCGAAAGTTTCGGGAGCGTAACGATATGTTTCGCCGTGGCCGGGAACTTAGGCGCTGCGGGCTTGTTCGTCAAGGGCCTTGAACCTCCCGTGGCGGGAGGTCCTACGGTCGGAGGCGTGAGCACGAGCGACGGCGGCGAGCGCCGGTGGACCATCGGACCAGGGCGCCTCCAACGGCGGCCTGCTCGGGGGCGTGGCCGTGACCCAGCGGCCCGACCTGTGGCGGGCGGTGGTCTGCGCCATGCCGAAGCTGGACCTGATGCGCGTGGCCCGGGACCCGGTGGGCACGGCCGCGACGATCCCGGAGTACGGCAACCCGAACGACCCGGCGGACGCGCCCGTGCTCATGGCCTACTCGCCGTACCACAACGTGCGGCCGGGGACGGCGTACCCGGCGATCCTGCTGGAGGCGGGCGAGAACGATCCGCGTTGCCCGGCCTGGCACGCCCGCAAGTTCGCGGCCCGCGTCCAGGCCGCCACCACCTCGTCCCATCCGGTCCTGCTGCGGGTCTGGCCGGACGCGGGGCACGGCGGCGCGAACTGGAGCACGATCGTCCGGCAGCAGACCGACTGGCTCGCCTTCGTCATGCGTGAGCTCGGGCTCTACTCGTAGCGGACGGCGTCGTACCTGGTCGCGGCGTTCATCAGCGGGAGTGCGGTCATCGTGACGGCCAGGGCGGTCAGCACCCCGGCAACCAGGCCGCCGGCGAAGTCCAGACCGGGCGGGAACCACCGGTCCCCGTTCGAGACGGCCATCACGTACGAGGCCCCCGCGCCGAGGCCGGCGCCGAGCACGACCGCCAGCACCAGAGGCACGGCGGACTCCAGCAGCACGATCCTGCGCAGCTCTCCGAGCCGCACGCCCGAGGCCCGCAACAACGCGAACGGGCGCCGCCGCTCGATCAGCCCGGCCACCACCCCGGCCGTCAGGCTGCACCCGGCCACCACGACGACGAACCAGGTCGTCAGCCGGGCGAGCGTGGTCAGCTCGGCCCACAGCCGCGACTCCTGCAGAACGGTGTCGCGCTGGGTGTTGAGTATCGCGCGTGGCAGGAGGAGCGCGGCCCGGGTGCGGACGCGCTCCTCCGCCGCGAGGGTGCCGTCAGTCAGCACATAGAGGGCACGGATCGGACGGCCCACGGCGTTCGGGACGGACTCGTGGATGGCCCCCGACATCACCCCGATGGTGGGTCCCGCCCCAGGCCGCGGGCCCGTACGGACTCCGGGAGCGGGCAGGAGGCGACCACGATCCGGGTCAGGTCGGCACAGGACACGACCGAGCCCCAGTCGTCCGGGTGCACCCGGACCACCACTGTTCGCGCGCCCATCAACGGCGCGAGTCTAGAGGCCGGCTGGTTGCCGACGTAGATCTCGACCACGCCGGGGCGCAGGCCGCCGTAGAACGCGGCCCCCGGCGCGCTGCCCGCGGCGCTGAGCATGCAGGCCATGAACGTGGCGGCGAAGACGGCCAGCACCACTCCGGTGACCCCTCTAAACGTGCGGGGGTTCGCGGCGATGCGCCGGGCGGCCATCAGCGTGGTGGCACGGCGGCCGAGGCGGACCATGGCCCGGGCGGTGACCAGGCAGACGTACGGCCCGGCGAGCACGACACCCACGAGCACGCAGAGCAGGAAGATCATATAGGGCTGCTCCGGCGGTGCGCCTTCGACCAGCCACGGTATGCCGGGCAGCGTCACGATGGCGAGCATGCCAACGATGCCCACGCCGAGCAGCGACATCCGCCAGGCCGTCGGCGGCCGCCGGTCCGACGCGCGGACGCCGATGCCCAGTGGCGTGATCCGGATCCCGATGATCGAGGTCATCGCGGCGCCGATCGCCAACAGCGACACTCCCACCAGCACCGCGATCAGCGCGGCAGGCGCCACGGTGAGATCGGAGTCGAAAAAGCGGGCCCCGCCGTGGGTCAGGTGCCCGGCCACCACAGGGCGAAGCGCGGTGTAGCCGAGGAAGCCGAGCATCGCCCCGGCGGCGGCGCCGATCCCGGTCTCGGTGGCGGCCGTGACCGCGAGCTGCGCCCGGGTGGCGCCGGCCAGGCGCATCGCGGCGAAGCGTTGCTCCCGGCGCACGGCGGCGATCCTGGTGACCATGACGATGTAGACGGCGACGGGCACGAGCAGCAGAACCGCCACGATTCCGATCAGCAGCCGCGCCCCCACGGTGTAGAAGTAGTCGCCAGGCAACCCCGTCTGGATCCCGAGCACCCTCTGCGCGCCGGTGAGCGTGCGCAACTGCTCCGGGGTGTAGCCGACGACGGCGACGAGCTGGCCGGGATACTCCAGTGCCGCAGGGCCGATCGTCGTGGCGATCCGGCCGGGGAAACGGTCGCCGAGCTGGTCGCGCGGGGTCGTCGCGATCAGCAAGCGCAGCCCGGGTGAGACGGCGACCTCACCCGCCGCCGGCAGCCGGTCGAGGCCGGGAGGCACCGGCGGGCGCGGCCCGAGCGCCGCGACGTGCACCCGGTGCAGCGGCTCGCCCGCGAAGTGGTCGCTGACGGCCAGCCACAACATCGGGTCCGGCGCCGTGGCCGGAGTGGACGACGAGGTGTCCCGCCACACCGACCTTTCCGCCCGCCCCTGCAGCGCGGACTGCCCGGTGAGGCAGAGCAGCAACAGCGCGACCCCGACGCTGACGCCCAGCGCCGTCAGCGCCAGCCTGACCCATCCCGTGCGGCCGCCGGCGACGGCTAGTCTCATGCCGATCAGGACGGCGTTCATCGGGCACCCACCGACTGGGCGACGAGCCCGTCGCGCACGATTACCGTGCGGTCGGCGAAGGCCGCCACCCGCGGCTCGTGGGTCACGACCACCATCGACGCGTCCTGGGCCCGAACCGTGTCCACAAGGAGCTCCATCACCTGGTCGGCGGCGACGGAGTCGAGCGCGCCGGTCGGCTCGTCGGCGAACACCACCTCCGGGCGGGCGATCAGAGCGCGCGCGACAGCTGCCCGCTGGGCCTGCCCGCCGGACACCTCCCCGGGCAGGTGGTCCCACACGCTGTCCAGGCCCAGCCGGGAGACCCATTCCGACGCCTCGGCGAGGGCGGACCCGCGCCGGCGGCCCTCCAGGAGCAGCGGCAGCGCGATGTTCTCCACCATCGGCAGCTCGGGGACCAGTTGTCCGAACTGGAACACGAACCCGAAGCTCGTGCGGCGCAACCTGGCGCACTCACGGTCGCGCAGCCGGTCGATCCGCACGTCGCGGAAGAGCACCTCGCCCGCGTCCGGCCGCAGCACGCCGGCCAGGCAGTGCAGGAGCGTGGACTTGCCGGACCCGCTTGGCCCCATGACGGCCAGCACCTCGCCGTCGGCCAGGGTCAGCGCGGCGCCGCGCAGCGCCGGCGTGCGGCCGAAGCTTTTGTGCAGGTCACGACCGCTTAGGACCGTCATCCCGGACCTCCTCCGCCAGGGTGGCCAGCCGGCCGGCCGCGTGCTCGATCCAGCGCAGATCCGCCTCGACATGGAACAGCTGGTAGTCGGCCAGCAGGGCGTCCTGCGCCGACTCCGCCTCGCGCCGCGCGACGGTCAGCGTGCGCATCGCAGCCAGGTGCCGCGTGCGCTGCGCGTCCAGGAACTCCTCGGCGGGCCGGCCGGACATGAGCGCCAGCGTCACCTTGGTGAACAGCACCGTCTGGAGCTGGGGCTGGGGATCCTCCGGTTCGGCGAGCCAGCGGTCCAAGTCGGTCACTCCCTCCGGGGTGATGGCGTACCGCTTGCGCTCCGGCCCGGCGCCCGGCTCCACGCCGGCGATCTCGACCAGCCCGTCGCGAACGAGTTGGGCCAGCGTGCGGTAGACCTGCCCGAACCTGATCGGCTTGGCCGCGCCGAAGCGGCGATCGTAAGCCTGCTTCAGGTCATAACCGTGACGATCGGCCTCCTCCAGGAGGCCCAGCAGCGTGTACGACACCGTCATGCCGCCGACTATACACACCGGGTATACACGATGAGTAGACCTGTCAGCGAACTGGTTGCTGACACGCGCGCCCGTAAGGGGTTCACTGGCGGAAAAGGAAGCCCGGCGGGGCTATCGGGGGCACCCATACGGGTCCGGCCCCTGCGGCTGGACCGATTCGTAGGGAATACGAGGTCGAGCACATGAAGAAGATCCACCCCAAGGTCGAGGAAGCGGTCGACACCCTTCAACTCACCCCGATCGCGAGGCGGCGGCTGCTCACCGGCGCCGGGCTCGCCAGCGCCTCGGCCGCGGCCGCGGCGCTGCTGTCGGCCTGCACGTCCAGCCAGAATCAGCCGGCCGCGACCGGCGGCGCGGCGGCGGCCCCCGGAGACTTCCCCGCCACGCCCAAGTGGAAGTTCGTCTTCGTCTGCCACGTCACGACGAACCCGTTCTTCACTCCCGCCCAGTACGGCGCCCAGGACGCGTGCGCGCTGCTCGGCACCGAGTTCCAGTGGACGGGCTCGAAGGACTCGATCGTGGCCGAAATGGTCAATGCGACCAACGCCGCCATCTCCGCCAAGGCGGACGGGTTAGCGGTGGCCGTGGTGGACAAGGCGGCCTTCCGCGACCCGGTCAACCGGGCGCTCGACGCGGGCATCCCGGTGGTGTCGTACAACGCCGACGGGGCCCGCGACGACAAGGGGACCAGCCGGCTGGCGTACATCGGGCAGGGGCTCTACGAGTCCGGGTACGCGCTCGGCCAGCGGGCGCTCCAGCAGGTCGAATCCGGCGACATCGTGGGCTTCATCGCCACGCCGGGAGCGCTGAACATTCAGCCCAGGATCGACGGGGCGGAACAGGCGATCAAGGACTCGGGCAGGTCCATCACCTTCACCGCGGTCGGCACCAACGCCGACGTCACCAGAGGCTTGTCCATCATCGACGCCTACGCCCAGGGCCACCCGAACCTGGCGGGCATGCTGGCCGTGGACGCCGGTTCCACGCAGTCGATCGGGCAGGTCGTCAAGAAGTACACCATGCGCTCGAAAGGGCTCAAGGTGGCCGGCGGCTTCGACCTGGTGCCCGAGACGCTGGCCGCGATCAAGAGCGGCGACCTGGACTACACCATCGACCAGCAGCCGTACCTGCAGGGATTCCTGCCGGTGCTCTATCTGTACCTGTACAAGCTGTCCGGCGGGCTCCTGTTCCCGTCCGAGACGAACACGGGACTGCTCTTCGTGACGAAGGACAACGTGGGGCCGTACCAGACGACCAAAACCCGCTTCGAGGGCTCCGACACGGCGCAGAAGCTCGTGTCCCGCTCCGGCCCCATTCCCCATGCGTAGCCTGCGGGAGGCGTTCCTGAAGCACCGGGAGGCAGGCGTCCTGGTGGTCGCGATCGCCCTGGGGTTGTACTTCGTCTCGGCCACGGACGTGTTCCTGACCGGGGACAACCTGGTCAACATCACCCAGGCCGCCGCGCCGGCCGCCATAGTGGCGTGCGGCACCGTGTTACTGCTGGTCAGCGGGGAGATCGACCTGTCGGTCGGGGTGGTGGCGGCTCTGGCGCCGTTCATGATGCACTACGCGATCGACTTCTGGGGCTTCCCGGCGATCCCGGCGATCGTGCTGGCGCTGCTGACGGGGACGGCCATCGGGTTCGTGAACGGGTTCGTGACCGTGGTGCTGCGGGTGCCGTCGTTCGTGACCACGCTGGGCACGTTCTACGCGGTGACCGGGATCGTGCTCACCACGTCGCACGCCTATCCCGCCGAGATCCCCGAGCCGGTCGACGGGACGATCGGCTCGTGGCTCGGGGCCGCACCGTGGGCGCATCTCTGGTGGGCACTGGGGATCGTGGCCTTTCTCCACGTGGTGCTGACACGTACCAGGTGGGGGCTGCACACGATCGCGGCCGGGGGCAACCCCTTGGGCGCGTCGGAGGCAGGCGTACGCACTGGCAGGGTCAAGATGGGAAATTTCATGATCGGCGGGACTCTTGGGGCGTTCGCCGGTCTGATCGAGGCATTCCGGATCCACACGATCGACCCCAACATCGGCGGCGGCACCGGGCTCATGTTCACCGCCGTGTCGGCGGCGGTGATCGGCGGCACGGCACTGGCCGGCGGCTCAGGGACGATCGTGGGCGGCGCGCTCGGCGCGCTCGTGCTGGCGGTGCTGCAGAACGGGATGAACCTCATCGGCATCTCCGCCAACCCGTACTTCCTCATCCTGGGCGCCGCGATCCTGCTCTCCATGATCGCGAACGTCACGCTGACCCGGCTGCGAAGGGCGGGAAGGACATGACCGAAGTCCTGCGCGCCGAATCGCTCTCCAAGCGGTTCGGCGCCGTCACGGCGCTGCGCGACGTCAGCCTGACCCTGGCCAAAGGCGAGGTGCTCGGGCTCATCGGCGACAACGGCGCCGGCAAGTCCACGCTGGTCAAGCTCCTTTGCGGGTTCCACCAACCGGACTCGGGCCGCATCCTGCTCGACGGCGCGGAGGTGACGCTCAAGTCGGTGCAGCAGGCCCGCTCCCTGGGCATCGACATCGTCTACCAGGACCTCGCGCTGATCAACGAGCTCAGCGTGTACCACAACATGTTCCTCGGCCGCGAACACGTCGGGTTCGCCCGGCTGCTGAGCAACCGGCGCATGCGCAAGCTGGCCATCGAGCACCTCGAAACGATGGGGGTACGCATCCCGTCGGTCGACGTCGAGGTCGCCAAGTTGTCCGGCGGGCAGCGCCAGGCCATCGCCGTGGCCCGCTCGGTTTATTCGCGATCGCGGATCCTGTTGCTCGACGAGCCGCTGGCCGCGATGGGGGCCAAGGAGGGCGCGCTGATCCTCGACCTGGTGAGTGACCTGAAGGCGCGTGGCGAGGTGTCCATCGTGATCATCGCGCACAACTACGCCCAGATCCTGGAGGTGTGCGATCGGGTCAACCTGCTGCAGCACGGCACGATCACGTTCGACAAGCCCACGGCGGAGACCTCGCTCCAGGAGCTCACGGATCTGGTGGTGGAGGAGTACCGGAGATCACGGGAAAGGCCTGGCGAGCGGCCTAAGGGCTGAGCCGCACGGTGACCGTGACGGAGGCGCCCTCCCTCTCGGCGAGCCGCCGGAACGTGAAGGCGGAGCCGGTCAGGAGGGCGTCCCCCCTAAGCAGTTCGGCCACCGGCCGGGACCAGGTCACGGTCAGCTCGTCCAGGTCGCATCGGGGGTCCGACACGGTGAGCGTGGCCGTGCCGTCGCCCTGCTCACGGGCCAGCACCGCGCACGGGGCGGTGGCGGACAGGTCGCCGGCGGCTCCTGCGGTCCAGAAGTTCGCCGCCTTCAGCCCCAGTGACGGGACGTGGACGGCCTGCAGCCGGGTGGAGTTGGCCAGCACGCGTAGCCAGCCTGGGTCGGCGGCCCTGGCACGGGTCTCCGACCGGCTCGCGCCGGGCAGCAACGTGTAGACGTAGCCGGCCGAGCGGGGATCGACGCCGTGGTCCAGCCAGAGCGTCGCATAGTCGCGGGTCAGCCGGCGTTCCCGCAGCGTGCGCAGCGATCCTGGCACCAGGTAACCGCCGTGGCCCTCGATGTGGGCCCAGCCCGGTTCGGCGGCGAGCAGGGCGTCGGTCCTGCGATTGTCGACGATCGTCTCGACCCGCGCCCCGTCCGCGCAGGTGATGCCCGCCCCCAGGCAGACGACGGCGTCGTCGAGGAAGAACCACGACTTGAACGCCTCCATCGTGCTCTCCAGCCCGGTGAGGTGCTGGCCGACGGCCGCGTATTCGCCGTCCGTGGCCCCGCCCACCCAGCGCCAGGGCGTTCGCGTGTCGCCCCAGCCCTCGCCCGCGCCGTCGGGCAGCCGCCGGGTGGAGACGGTCGTGCCGGGCAGGCGGTAGGGGTCCACGGTGGGCCAGAACGCGTCGGAGTACTGGTCGCCGTGGCCGCCGGCCCACCAGTAGAGCATTCCGGAGCCGGTGTGCCAGCCGCGCAGGTTCTCGCCGTTGCCGTGCTCGTAGTGGCCGATCCGGTGCGAGGCCATGCTGAGCGCCGCGCACCAGCCCGGCCGGCGGTGCACGGCCCTGGCGCTCATCGGCAGCAGCCGGTGCCCGACCGGCTCGGGCGCGGCCGGGACCGACTCGTCCGCCATGATCGCCGTCAGCCGGGCGTGGACGGCGGGCTCGGCGTGCTCCAGCATCGGCCGGTACGTGTTCCGCACCGCCCAGCCCTTCACCATGGCGTGCCAGCGGGCCCGCACCGCGGCCGGGGCCACGTCGCCGAGCAGCAGGATCGCCGCCGCGATCTCCTGTCCCTTCTCGTGGTCGCCGAAGGGCCGCCTGCCGACGCCGCGCCCGCGTACCAGGTCCATGCAGGCCCCGTCACGGACGAACGGCGCGAACGACCGCTCCACCGCGTCGACCACGATCGGGTCCGCCACCTCCCATGGCGAGCCGCGCAGCACCGCGAACATCATGGCCAGCCCGGACAGCAGCGTCACGCCGTAGGCGCCCTGGTAGGGGACGTAACTGTGCTGGATGAACGACCCGTCGCGGTAGAACCCATCGCCGTCCCTGACGTAGCGGAAGACCGGGGACAGCGCCGAGACCGCCAGCGCCGCCTTGCCCGGGTCGGACCTGAGCATGGCCCGCAACAACATCACCAGGCACAGGTCCACGCGGTTGGCGGCGGTGCTGGTGCCGCTGTAGGAGCCGAGGCGGGATTCGGGCACGAAGTGGTCCACGGCGTCCCGCAACGCCAGGCTCCGCCGTTCGTCCAGGTGCGGCCCGATGAGCACGGCCGCGTCGAGCAGCGCCTTCGGCACGCCGATCTGCCAGTGCCACCAGTTGCCCGCCGGGTCGGCGCCGGCCGCGTACACGTGCCGCCGGTAGTGGTCCACCCCGGCGGCGACGGCCGCGGCCAGGCCCGCGTCGCCGGTCAGTCCGGTGCCCTCCAGCACGTACGCGTGCGCCATCGTCCGCAGCCGCCGCGGCGTCGCCATGAAGGAGGGGAACGCCTGGTCGGGCCAGAGCCACGTGCGAGCCGGGGCCATCCTGTCGCGGTAACGGGCGGCTTTACCGCCCAACTCGGCCAGCCGAGTCCGGTACGGCTCCGCGGCCGGGTCGTGCCCGGCGCCCGCGCTGACCGCGCGCCACCGCCGGCGTAATCGCACGAACGAGTCGTCGGGCGTGTGCGCGGCCTCCGCCTGGGCCAGCGCCCCGATGATCCCGGCCGCGGCCACGCCGCCGAGCTGGAGGATGGATCGCCTGGACGGCCGCCGCACGCCTCGATTATCGCGGCTCAGATGGGCAGCAGTGCGCCCGCCCGCTTGATGGTCCTGATGATCGGCGCGGTCTCGAGGTGCCTGATCGCGGGGAGCGCGCCCAGGCCCTCGGTGAGGTAGCGGTAGAAGGCCGCGTCGTCGCGGCACACGATGCTGGCCGTCAGGTTGTTGGGACCCGTGGTCGCGCCCGCGTACGCGACCTCCGGATGCCTGGCCAGGGCCCGCCCGGTCGCGTCGAGTTCGGCCGGCGGCACCGACATCCACAGCTGCGCCTCCACCTGGTAGTCCAGCAGCGTGGGCAGCACGTCCATGTCGAAGAACAGCGCGCCGGCCGCGCACAGGTGCTCCATGCGGCGCTTGACCGTTGACTCCGACCAGCCGGTCACCGCCGCCAGGTCGGCGTAGCCCGCCCTGCCGTCCCGCGACAGCGCCTCGAACAACGCCTCGTCACCTGGGCCGATCGTGACCGGCTCGCCGTCGCCCCGCCTGGTGTAGACGCGCCCGGCGGCCAAGTGCGCGACCTGGTCGGCGGTGAGCGCGGCCAGGCCGGTCCAGCCGATCCGCCCGCCGACGAACATGTGCAGGGTCCGGTGGGCCGTCACCGACAACACGCGGTTGGTCCTGGCGAGCTTGTTGAGCAGCAGCGATTCGCGCTCGCTCGCCGTGCGCTGGAGCGCGCCGCAGGAGATCTCCGTGCCGCCGGACAGCAGGTGCACCCAGAACGTGTCGGAGCGCCGCGCGAGCGCCTGAGCGATGGAGACGGCGGCGTCGGGGGTGCAGCGCAGCCGGATCGACCACGACTCGTACCCGAGCCGCCGCCCGTCCACGACGCCGACCACGCGCAGCATGCCGGTGGAGCGCAGCCGCCGGTAGCGGCGCGCCACCCGCTGGTCGGACACGCCGAGCACCTCGCCGATGCGGCTGAACGAGGCCCGCCCGTCCACTTGCAGGGCGTGCATCAGCCCACGGTCCACCTCGTCGAGCGTGATGATTTCCACCAGCACAGGTTATCCAGTACGGAAAAGCGCCATATATGGCGACTCTTCCGGCGAATACCCACGCTCCACCCCGACCGTGGTCACCATGACGGAAACAATGCAGACCTCAGAGACGACCACGAGCTGGCAGCCGCTGGTGGCCGCCTGCCTGGGCGCTTTCATGCTGCTCGTGGACGTGACCATCGTCATGGTCGCCCTGCCCCCGATCGCGGCCGACCTCCACATGTCGTTCACCGGCACGCAATGGCTGCTTGACGGCTACGCGCTCGCGCTGGCCGCCCTGCTGCTGGCCGCCGGGTCATTCGCCGACCACGCCGGACGGCGCAAGGTCTACCTGGGGGCGCTGGCCGTGTTCGCGCTGGCCTCGCTCGCCTGCGGGCTGGCTCCCAGCGGGGGCGTGCTGCTGGCGGCCCGCGTGGTGCAGGGGGCGGGCGGTGCGGCCATGATGGCCACCACGCTCGCCCTCATCAGCTCCACCTACCACGGCAGGCAGCGCGGCATCGCGTTCGGCGTGTGGGGCGGCGTCAACGGGGCCGCCGCCGCCATCGCGCCAGTGCTCGGCGGCCTGCTCACCGAACACGTGCACTGGCGGGCCATCTTCCTGGTGAACCTGCCCATCAGCCTGGTCGCCGCCTGGCTCACGCTGCGGGCCGTCAACGAGTCACGCCTGTCCGGCGACGGGCGGCCCGACTGGGCGGGGATGGTCACGTTCACGGTGGCGGCGGGCGCGCTCACGTACGGGCTGATCGAGGCCGGCGAGTACGGGTGGACGGCGGCGCGGGCGCTGGCGCCGCTGGGCGTGGCGGCCGTGGCGCTGGCGGCCTTCCTCGTGGTCGAGACGCGCAGCGACCGGCCCATGTTGGACCTGCGGTTGTTCGCCGATCGGTCGTTCAGCGGGATCTTGGCCGGGGCAGGGCTGCTCATGCCTGCCGCGTTCGCCTGCCTGGCGTTCACCTCGCTCTGGCTGCAGCAGGACCTCGGGCTCGGGCCGGTGCTGGTGGGGGTGGCGCTGTCCCCGATGGCCGCCACGTCCCTGGTGGTCTCTGTCGCCACCGCACGGCTCTTCCCTGGGTTGTCCCCTCGTGCCGCCGTCGGTGGCGGGCTGCTGTTGATCGGGGCGGGCGCGTTCCTGCAGGGCACGCTGGACCCGGGCGCGGCCTGGACCGCGCTGGCCCCGGGCCTGGTCGTGACCGGGGTCGGCGTGGGCCTGGCCGTGCCGTCGCTCAGCTCCGCCGCCATGGCCTTCGCCCCGCCGCGGCGGGCCGGCATGGCCGCGGGCGCCGTCAACACGGTCAGGCAGCTCGGGTACGCGCTCGGCATCGCCGTCCTCGGCCTGCTGTATCGGGACGACGCGGCACCGTACGCGGCGCTGAACGGCGTCTACCGGGTGAGCGCGCTCATCGGCCTGGCCGCCGGCCTGCTCGTCCTGGCCACCGTCCGCGCCGCTCAGAACCCCGCCCGCCGCTGAGGGCGGCGCGGGGTCAGGTCCCCGGCCTGATCGGCACCACGTTGCCCTGGACGCCCTGGCGGGGCAGGGCGAACCAGGTGGCCTTGCCGACGAGGTCGGGGCGGGTGGCGTAGCGCTGGGGGTGACACCCGTAGAAACCGTCGGAGAGCCGGGCGATGAGGTGCAGGCCGCGCCCGTGCTCGGCGCTCACGTCGGGAGGCGACGGGACGGGCAGGGCCGGGCTGCTGTCCACGACGACGCACATGATCTCTTTGGCGTCCACGTGCAGCATCAGTTCGTAGGGAGCGTCACCGTACATGAAGGCATTTGTCACCAATTCGCTCACCATGAGCACGGCGTCATCGACGACATCGGCGGAAAGGGCGAGGGCCGACAATTCCGTACGAATGATCGCTCGTGCGTGACCGACCGTCCGGGCGTCCTCGCGCAGCGGCCATACGTACTGCATCCTGCTCTGAGGAGCTGATCGCAGCGTGGTCATGGCTTCTCTCTCCGGTGCGGGGCAGCGAATACGCGTCTGGTTCAACAAGAGTGCCTGCCTCTCGGTTGCCGTACGCGGCTGTCGAAACTTGTACGCACGAGAAAGCCGTTTGGGTCGAATCTTCGGCAAGAAAATCGCCATTCTTTGCGCGCGATCATGGCGTCATCGGCGTGCCCGGCTTTGGGATCTCGACACCTCCAGCAGTGACCACAGGGCCGACGGGGTCAGCGGCACGTCGGTGATCTTGTCGGCGATCTCGGGGAGTGCGGCGGCGACCGCGTTGGCGATGGCGGCGGGCGGGCCGATCGTGCCGGCCTCGCCGACGCCCTTCATGCCGCCCGGCGTGATCGGCGAGGGCGTCTCCAGCATCACCACCTGGATGTCCGGGATCTCCCTTGCGGTGGGCAGGAAGTAGTCGGTGATCGGCTGGCCGTCCTCGGTGTAGACGATCTCCTCGGTCAGCGCCTCGCCGATGCCTTGAGCCACGCCGCCGTGGATCTGGCCCTCCACCACCGCCGGGTTCACCAGCACGCCGGCGTCGTTGACCACCCAGTAGCGCTCCACTTCGACAGCCCCGGTCTCCGGGTCGACGGCCACGGCGGCCGCGTGTGCCCCATACGCGTAGGTGTAGGCGGCGGGGTCGTAGCTGGCCCGCTCCTCGAGCCCGGGCGAGACCCCTTCCGGCAGGTCCCAGCCGCGCCACGCGGACGTGGCCAGCGCGCGGAGCGTCACCGACGCCTGAGGATCGCCCTTCACGCGCACGGCCCCGTCTGCGATCTCCAGATCGGCGGGCGCGGCCTCCAGCCGGTGCGCGGCGATGGCCACGAGCTTGTCGCGCAGCTGGGCGGCGGCCTGGATCACCGCTCCACCGCCCACCGCCAGCGCCCGGCTGGCGATCGACCCGATCCCCGAGTACGGCGTCCTGTCCGTGTCCCCCATCACGACCCGCACCCGTTCGATGGGCACCGCCATCCGGTCGGCGGCCAGCTGGGCCAGCGCCGTCTCGATGCCCTGTCCGAGCGACACCACCCCTGACGACACGACCACGGAACCGTCCTGCTCCATACGCAGAACCGCGGTCTCGTACCCGCCGGCCAGGAAACCGGTGGCCTTGAGGTCCATCGAGGGCCCCATGCCGGTGGTCTCGACGTGGCAGGAGTAGCCGATCCCCCGCCGGCGCCCATCGTTCTTCTCCGGCAGCATGGCCAGGTGGTGGAGGGTACGCAGGGCGCGCGGGTAGTCGCCCGAGTCGTAGGGCGTGTAGACGCGCGTCGTGTACGGCAGCTCGTCAGGCTCGAGCATGTTACGCAGCCGCAGCTCGATCCGGTCGACACCCAGCCTGCGTGCCGCCTCGTCGATCAGCCGCTCTCTGGTCAGCGTGCCCTCAGGCTGGCCGAAGCCCCGGTAGGAGCCGGTCGGCGTGGTGGTGGTGACGACGCCGCGCACGCGTACCGCGACCCGGTCGAACCGGTACGGCCCGGGCAGCAACGTCGCCGTCACCGCGGCGGTCGAGGCACCGACGTTCGACGGGTGAGCGCCGATGTCGCCGAGCACGTCCACCTGCAAAGCCACGAACCGCCCGTCGCCGTCGAGCGCCAGCCGCCCCCGGTGCACGGCCGCCCGCGCGGGAAGCGTGGCCAGCAGGCGGTCGCCGGGCGACTCGACCCAGGACACGGGCCGGCCCAGGCGCATGGCGGCCAGGCAGATGAGCGCCTCGTCGGGGTAGACGTGCTCCTTGCCGCCGAATCCGCCGCCGATGTCGCCGCCGATGACGCGTATCCGATCGTGGGCCAGCCCGAGCGCGTCCGCCAGTTGCTCGCGGGCGTGGTGCGGCGCCTGGGTGGAGGTGTGCACGGTCAGCTCGTCGTCGGCGTAGGAGGCCACCACACCGCGCGGCTCCATGGGGTACGGCGAGACGCGGCCCATCCGGAACGTCATCTCCACCACGTGCTCGGCGGCCTCAATGGCGGCCGCGCAGTCGGTGTCGCCGAGCGTGAAGTCGGTGAGCACGTTCGTGCCCCAGTCCGGGTAGAGCAGCGGGGCGTCGCCCTCCAGCGCCCGCTCCATCCCGGTCACGGCAGGCAGCTCCTCGAGCTCCAGCTCGACCAGGTCGGCGGCGTCCCTGGCGGCCTCGGGCGTGCGGGCGACGACGACGGCGAGGGGCTGGCCGGCGTACCTGATCGCCTCGTCCAGCACCGGGTACTCCGTGATCGGCTGGCCCGGCGCCACGCTGACGCAGGGCAGGCGCATGCCGGCCGCGTCGGCCGGGACGATCACGTCGAGCACGCCCTCGGCCGCCCAGGCCGCCTTGGCGTCACAGCCGTACAGCCGTCCGTGGGCGATGGGGCTGCGGACCACGTACGCGTGGGCGGCGCCCGGCAGGCGGACGTTGCCGACGTACCTGCCACGGCCGGTCAGCAGCCTGGCGTCTTCCCTTCGCGGCGTCCTGGCGCCGACATACGCGTCTCCCATGGCCCCGATTGTGAGCGCCGTCCGCTGGACGGTCCATACGGGTCACAACGTCCGGGTGATCGAGTCGACCCGGAGGACGCGCCCATCGGGGGCATAGCGGGCGAACAGGCAGATCTCCGTCGTGATCGTGTTGCCTTTGCGCAGGACCGCGTGCAACGTGTAGCGGGCCGCGGCCACGTCCTCGCCCACGAGGCTGTCGTGCACCTCGATCCGCAGGCTTGCCGCGTTCTTGCGGGCCGGCTTCACATGGTCGATCAGGCGCTGGCGGTCGAGGCAGATGCCGTCGTTCCAGTACTCGATCTCGGGCACGTAGTAGCGGTCGATGATGGCGGCGGCGTCCTCGTTCCCCAAGCCCAGTTCGTGAGGCATCTCGGTGAGGAAGGCGTGAAAACGCTCCGCCAGGTCGATGGGCATGCTGATCCCCTTCATACGACTTCGAAACTGGCCATCATCGCCATGTCCTCGTGCTCGAGGTTGTGGCAGTGCAGGACGTAACGGCCCCGGTAGCCGGTGAACCGGGTGACGATCTCGACCGTCTGCGCGTCGCGCAGCTCGACGGTGTCCTTCCACTCCGGCGGTCCGGCTGGTCGCTCACCGTTGACCGACAAGACCTGGAAGTGGTCGAGGTGCAGGTGCACCGGGTGCGCCACGTCGCTGGTCAGCCGCCAGATCTCGACGTCGCCGAGCTTGGGCCTGGCCTCCATGCGCTTCGGGTCGAACGGCCGGCCGTTGATCAGCCAGCCGGTGCCGCCGTGCATGCTGCCACTGCTGAACTCGAAGTCCCGCGTCACCGTGGCCTTGCCCGGGTCGAGCGCTTCGACGGTGGACAGCCGCTGCGGCACGGCCGAGTCGTCGGCCTCGTCGCGGTCCACCGCGAACCGCATCACCCGCGCCTGCGCGCCCTCCCCCGCCAGGTTCCGCAGCTCGACGTATTGGCCGAGCTTGTAGGCGGAGAAGTCGACGACCACGTCCGCGCGCTCTCCCGGCGACAGGCGGATCTGCCGCACCGTACGCGGCGCGCTCAGCAGCCCGCCGTCGCTGCCGATCTGGATCATCGGCCCGCCGGTGGCCAGTTCGTACGCCCGCGCGTTGGAGCCGTTGCACAATCGCAGCCGGTAACGGGCCCTGGCCACCCGCAGCTCCGGCCACGGCGCCCCGTTCACCAGGATCACGTCGCCGAGCACGCCGCCCATGTACCCCTCCTGAACCCCCGGCCGGTCGCCCAGCGCCGGGTACAGCAGGTTGCCGTCGGCGGCGAACGACCGGTCGCAGATCAGCAGCGGCAGGTCGCGTTCCCCGGCGGGCAGCGGCAGCGCCTCCTCCTCGGCGTCGCGTACCAGGAACATGCCAGCCAGCCCGCGCCAGACCTGCGGCCCGGTGTAGTCCATGCGGTGGTCGTGGTACCAGAGCGTGGCGGCCCGCTGCTCCAGCGGGAACACGTACTCGCGCGCGGCCCCCGGCGCCACCAGGTCCGTCGGGAAGCCGTCGGACTCGGGCGGCGTGTGCCCGCCGTGCAGATGCAGGACGGTCGGGGCGCCGAGCTGGTTGATCAGCTTCACGACCGTTTTGCGGCCGCTGCGCGCCACGATGGTCGGCCCGGGGAACTGGCCGCCATATCCCCATATCTGGGTACGCAGCCCGGGTAGCACCTCCACGTCGGCCGCCTGCTCGGCCAGCTCGTAGAAGTCGGCCCCGCCGGCGCTGCGTACCGGCTTGGCGACTTCGGGGACCGGCAGCGGCACCACGTACGGCTTGGGCAGCGGCGCCGCGCCGACCAGGAGCTGCGGCTGCGGGGTGCCGGCGAGCAGCGAGCAGCCCGGCACCGCGGCCACCGCCACCGCGCCGAGCCCGAGCAGGCGCAGCGCGTCACGTCTGGTCGGGTTCATGCCCGGCCCGGCCTGGCCAGGACCCTGCTGAGCTGCATCACGCCGCCGCCGAACAGCAGCACGCCGAGCGGCAGGTGAACGGTCTTCACGTGCGCGATACCGAGGATCGCCGCCACGATCGTGAACACCAGAAGCCCCGCGGCCGGGGCGATGAACCGCGCCGACGCGCCGCCTGGCCTCCAGACCAGGATCGCCATGATCAGGTGGAGGAGGCCGATGACGACCAGGACGACCCCGGAGAGCATATGCAAGGCCCGGCCGCCGGGCGTGGACAACAACATTCCGGCCGTCACCGCCTGGAACAGCAGCGCGACGACGTGCAGGACCACCACGGCCCGCAGCGCCTGCATGGTCCAGGAAGGGGCGGCGACGTGCTGCTGTACGGTCATGATCTTTCTCCTGTGGGTGCTCGGGTGATGGGTCTCGGCTTGTTCCGTGGCGGTGATCGCACCGAAGGCGAACAGCCTTCGTGTCCATATCCGCACATGGTGGTGTTCCGGCCGGTCAGCGGTCGTCGTGCACGGGGATGCTTCTGCCGTACGCCCACCGGATCAGCATCTTCGTGACTACTTCGCCGGGAGTAGTGACGGAATACGCCCTCCAAGGGAGGATCGTCCGGAGAAAAGGCCCTAATCTGCAGGAATGAGCTCTCTGGACCGATGGCGGCCGCTCGCCATGGACGGCGCGCTCGCCGCGGTGGTGGCCGCCCTGCTGTCGGTCGTCGTGGCCGGTACGCCGCACGCGGGCGCGCTCGACTTCGCGGCCGCACTCATCGGGTCGTTCTCGCTCGTCGCCTGGCGCCGGGCGCCGCTCGTGCCCCTGGTCGTCAGCACAGCCTGCATGCTCGTCGTCGCGGTGCACGCGCAGCCGGGCCCGCCGGCCGGCTTTGCCGTGCTGGTGTCGGTGTTCGGCGCGGTCAGGGCCGGCCATCGGCTGCCCGCAGTGCTGGCGAGCGTGGTGTTCCTGGGCGTCACCCTGGCGGTGAACCTGCCCAACGCCGATGGGAGCGGCGAGAACCTCCAGAGCACGTCCATGTTCGTCGGCTGGTTCCTGGCGGCCGGCGTGGCGGGGACGGTGACCAGGCACCGGCAGGCGTACCTGGAGCAGGCCGAGCAGCGCGCCGCCGAGGCCGAGCGCACCCGCGAGGAGGCGGCCCGGCGCCGCGCGGGCGAGGAGCGCCTGCGCATCGCCAGGGAGCTGCACGACTCGCTCACCCACAGCATCTCGGTCATCAAGGTCCAGGCGGGGGTCGCCGTCCACTTGGCGCGCAAACGCGGCGAGGAGGTGCCCGCGTCGCTGCTGGCCATCCAGGAGGCCAGCGGCGACGCAATGCGGGAGCTGCGTGCCACGCTGGAGGTGCTGCGCGACTCCGCCGGCGAGCCCTCGGCCAGCGGCCTCGACCGGCTGGACGACCTGGTGGAGCGGGCCTGCTCGACCGGGCTTCAGGCCACGGTGACGATCTCTGGGGTACGCCGGGAGCTGCCTGCCGAAGTGGACCGGGCCGCGTACCGCATCGTCCAGGAGGCGCTCACCAATGTCTCCAGGCACGCCGGCGGCGCCACGGCCGCGGTCCGCATCGACTACGCGGATGCGGAGCTGGTCGTGCAGGTGGACGACGACGGCCAGGCTGACCCGGATGCCCCGCCCGTGCCCGGCGTGGGCCTGCTCGGCATGCGCGAGCGGGTCACGGCACTCGGCGGCCGGCTGCGGGCCGAGCCCCGCCCCGAGGGCGGCTTCACCGTACGCGCCGAGCTTCCGCTGAAGGAGACGTCAAAGTTGGAAGAGGCATCGTGATCCGCGTGCTGCTCGTGGACGACCAGGCGCTCATCCGCGGCGGCTTCCGAGCCCTGCTGGAGGTCGAGGACGACATCGAGGTGGTGGCCGAGGCGGGGAACGGCGAGCAGGCCGTCGCCCTCGCCCTGGAACACCGGCCCGACGTGGCCCTCCTCGACATTCAGATGCCGGTGATGGACGGCATCGAGGCCACCCGGCGCATCGCCGCCGATGAGCGGCTGGCCGACGTCCACGTCGTGATCCTCACCAACTACGGCCTCGACGAGTACGTCTTCAACGCGCTCCGCGCCGGGGCCTGCGGCTTCCTGGTCAAGGACACCGAGCCCGCCGACCTGCTGCAAGGCGTCCGGGTCGCGGCCCGCGGCGACGCGCTGCTCTCCCCCGCGATCACCCGCAGGCTGATCGGCGAGTACGTCGCCCGCCGCCCCGAGCCGGCGCCCGAGGGCCTGGACGTGCTCACCAACCGCGAGCGCGAGGTCACCGCGCTGGTGGCCCGCGGCCTGTCCAACGACGAGATCGCCGCCCACATGGTGATCAGCCCGACGACCGCGAAGACGCACGTCAGCAGGGCGATGATCAAGCTACGGGCACGCGATCGGGCACAACTCGTGGTGTTCGCGTACGAGTCGGGCCTCGTCGCTCCCCGGCGGAGCTGATCACATGATGGAATGAGGCGTGAGCATCGTTTCGCGCGGCTTCCGCGGAAGGCGCAGAGAGGGCGGCGACCGGCTGCCGCCCGGCCAATACCTGGTCGAGGACTTCCCGGTGTTGTCGGCCGGGCCGACGCCTCGGGTCCCGCTCGACCGGTGGGAGTTCGCCATCGACACCGAGGCCGAGCAGACCCACCGCTGGTCGTGGCAGGAGTTCATGGCGCTGCCCAGGCAGACGCCGACAGCCGACATCCACTGCGTCACCAAGTGGACCAAGCTCGGCACCACCTGGGAGGGCGTCTCCCTGGACGTGTTCTTCGAGGATGTCGAGACCGCCGCCGAATACGCGCTGGTCTACTCCTATGGCGGCTACACCACGAACCTGCCGCTTGAGGACCTGCTCGACGGCAAGGCGTGGATCGTGCACAGCTTCGACGGCGAGGAGCTGGCGCCACAGCACGGCGGCCCGGCCCGGCTGATCGTGCCGCACCTGTACTTCTGGAAGTCCGCCAAGTGGGTGCGCGGCATCCGGCTGCTCAACGAGGACTGGCCCGGCTTCTGGGAGACCGCCGGATACCACAACTACGGCGATCCGTGGCGCGAGCAGCGCTACGAGGGCGACTAGGTGCGCCGCCGCCTGACCTGGCAGGCCGCCCGCCTGCGCGAGGTCCGCGACGAGACCGCCACCGCCCGCACGCTGGTGTTCGACGTGCCCGGCTGGCCGGGGCACCTGGCGGGGCAGCACGTGGACGTGCGGCTGACGGCCGACGACGGCTACACCGCGCAACGCAGCTACTCGCTGGCCGCGCCCGCCGACGGCGACCGCATCGAGCTGACCGTGGAGGCCGTGCCCGACGGTGAGGTCTCGCCATACCTGACCGAGGTGGTCGAGCCTGGCGACCAAATCGAGATCCGCGGCCCGGTGGGCGGCTGGTTCGTGTGGCAGCCGGCGAGCAAGGCGCCGGTGGTGCTGGTCGGCGGCGGGTCCGGGATCGTGCCGTTGATGGCGATGATCAGGGCGCGCCGGCAGGCAGGCAGCAGCGTGCCGTTCCGCCTGCTCTACTCGCTCCGCGACCAGGACCGCCGCTACTACGCCCCCGAGTTGCGGCAGCCCGAGCCCGGGCTGGACGTCGCCTACCTCTACACCAGGGCCACGCCACCCGGCGCGGCCCGCCCGGCCGGGCGGATCACCCTGGCCGACCTGGCCGAGGGCGGCTGGCCGGCCGACTTCGAGCCGGACTGCTACGTGTGCGGGCCGACCGGCTTCGTGGAAGCGGCCGCCGACCTGCTGCTGACGCTCGGGCACCCGCCGGAGCGGATCAGAACCGAACGATTCGGCCCGACCGGAGACTGACATGACTCACTTGGATGGCAATGCCCTGGCCGGGCCGCTCGGCGAGATCTTCGCCGTGGACGTCACCGCCGCCACCGGCCGCTGCGCGAACTGCGGACTGGCCGGCCCCATCGCCGCGCTCCACGTGTACGGCCCCGAGCCCGGCCTGGTCGCCCGCTGCCCGGGCTGCGAGGAGGTGGTGCTGAGACTGGTACGCGGCCCCGGCACGGCCTGGCTGGACGTGCGCGGCGCCGTCTCGCTCCGCCTGGACGTCCCTGACGGACCGTCATGAACCTCCACCTGGACGTTCACGACTGACCCATCGCTCAGCATGAGCATGCCCGACTGAGTACACTCGGGCTCGTTCCACGGCCGAGATCTGTTACGGCGAGGCTCTTGGCCAGGGGCGGCGGCCCTTCGGCCCCGTCCTTTGGGAGGCACGTGAGCGGCGGGCTTGTCGACGCCCCACCCTCCGATCCTGGCGCGCCGCCACGACGTCGGAAGCGGCCCTGGCTGCGCTGGGTGGTCGCGGTCGCGGTGACCCTCGTCCTCCTGGTCGCGGGCGTCGTGGTAGGCGTCCTCGTCAAGCTGAACGGCAACATCAAGCACGAGGACGTCACCGCCGAGGATCTCGGCGCGACCCGCCCGCCCAAGGTCGCGGGCACCGCGATGAACATCCTGGTGGTCGGCTCCGACCAGCGCACCGGCAAGAACGCCAAATACGGCCGCCGCGTCACGGGCGAGCGCACCGACACGATCATGCTGGTGCACGTCTCGTCCCGGCGCGACAACGCCATGGTGATCAGCTTCCCGCGCGACTCGCTGGTCCAGTTGCCCGCCTGCCGGGCCGTCGGCGGCCACCCAGGGCAGCGGCCGCACCTCGGCATGATCAACGAGTCGTTCAACTACGGCGGCATCGCCTGCACCTGGAAGACGATCGAGACGCTGACCCACATCCACATCGACCACTTCGTCAAGGTGGACTTCACCGGCTTCAAGAGCATGGTGGACGCCGTGGGCGGCGTAGAGGTCTGCCTGCCGCAGCGTGTGGACGACAAGAAGGCGCTGCTGCACCTGCCGGCCGGGCGGCAGACGCTCAACGGCGAGCAGGCACTGGGGTACGTACGCGCCCGCTACAGCCTGGGCGACGGCTCCGACATCGGGCGCATCCAGCGGCAGCAGATGTTCATCGCCTCCATGGTCAAGAAGGCGATGAGCGGCGAGACGCTCACCGACCCGGCCAAGCTCCTGGCCATCCTCGATGCCGCCACGAAGGCGGTGACCACCGACCGCGGCCTGTCCCCGGGCGTCATGAAGGACCTGGCCACCAGCCTCCAGGGCCTGGACGCCGGGAAGATCCGCTTCATCACCACGCCGTGGCATTACTCACTCACCCAGCCCGGCCGGGTCGAGTGGGTGAAGTCGCAGGCGGGGCGGCTGTTCCAGATCGTGGCCAGGGACGAGAGCGTCGAAGGCATCAAGGGCGGCCAGGCCAAGGTGGGCCGCTCCAAGATCCAGATCGAGCTCCGCAACGGCACCTGGCGCAGCGGGCTCGGCACCGAGGTGGCGGCCTTCCTGGAACAGCGCGGCTACCACATCACCAAGATCGGGGATTCAGCCAGCAAACCACAGCAGAAGACCACGATCCTGTACGGGCCGAACGGCGAGACCCGCGTACCCACCCTGACCGGCGACCTGCTCACCGCCGCGCCCAGGCAGGTCGCGAGGGCGCAGACGAACCGGCTGGTGCTCGTGATCGGCGACGACTGGAAAGGTCTGAAGCCGCTCCGCTCCGACGACACCGAGTCGATCAAGGGCTTCGACGCCACCCACGACTCCTGCGCTGCCTGACGGCGTCCCGTACGTCTCCCTATACAGTCACCTTTCGTGCTGTACGGGAGAGTTGCGGAGATCGCCGCCATCGAGACCCTGCTCGCTTCGGCCCGCGCCGGCGAAGGGCGCGCCCTGGCACTTCGCGGTGAGGCCGGCGTCGGCAAGTCGGCCCTCCTGGACTTGGCCGCGTCCCTGGCCGCCCACCAGCACGGCCAGGCGGATGCCAGACCGATGCGGGTGTTGCGGGTGAGCGGGATCGAGTCGGAGTCCGACCTGGCCTTCGCCGCGCTGCACCAGCTGCTCCATCCGGTGACGGGGCTGCTGGACGAGCTCCCGGGGCCACAGCGCGACGCGCTCTCCGGTGCGCTGGGCCTGGCCGCCGCGCCTGCCGGGGACCGTTTCCTGGTGTCGGCGGGCGTGCTGTCGCTCCTGGCCGAGGCCGCGGCGCCGGACGGGCTGCTGTGCCTGGTCGACGACGTGCAATGGTTCGATCGGGCCTCGGCGGATGCGCTGCTGTTCGCGGCGAGGCGGCTGCGGACCGAGGGCGTCGCGATGCTCCTGGCCGTACGCGGGGACTCCGTCATGAAGGGCGTGCCAGAACTGCGGGTCGGCGGGCTCGACGAGGAGAGCTCCGGGCGGCTCCTCGACGCCGCCGTCACCGTCGCTCCCGAGGTCAGGACGCGGCTGGCGGCCCTGACCGGCGGCAACCCGCTCATTCTCGGCGAGACCGCCGCCTCACTGTCGCCTGAGCAGCTCGCCGGGCGCGCGCCGTTGCCGGATCCGCTACCGGGCGGGGAGCAGCTGTTCGGCGAGCAGGTGGCCCGGGTGTCCGCGCGGGCACGCCGCCTCCTGCTGCTGGCCTCGTTGGAGAGCGAGCTCGCCCTGGTTCTGCGTGCCGCCACCCACCCCGCCGCCTCCTGGCCGGACACGGCCGAGGAGCCGGGAGCCGATGGGGTGCTGCACGAGGTGGAGGCGGCTGGGCTGGTGACGGTGTCCGGCGGACTGGTCAGGTTCCGGCATCCGCTCGTCAGGTCTGCCGTGCACGCCGCCGCCACCTCCGTACAGGTCCGCTCCGCGCACGCCGCCCTGGCCGAGCTCGTGGACGACGACCGGCGCGCCCTGCACTTGGCCGCCGCGACGGTCGGCAGGGACGAGACGGTGGCCGCCGAGCTGGCGGCCACCGCCGAGCGGGCACGGGCCAGGGGCGGGTACGGCGACGCCGCGACGACCCTCGCCCGAGCGGCCGAGCTCACCCCCGACCCGCTCCTCAGAGCGGAACGCCTGAAGGATGCCGCCACCGCCGCCTGGCTCGGCGGCCGCCCCGGCCAGGCCCAAACCCACCTCGCCGAGGCCCGCGAACTCGCCGCAGCCCATCGGCCGGGTGGCCGGCTGCTGGAGGAGATCGCGCAGCTGCGTGGACGCTTCGAGTTGAACTCCGGCGATGCCGCTGAGGCGGTCCGGATCCTGGCGGCGGGCGAGAGCATCGGGATGCTGGCCGACGCCTCCGAGGCCGCGAGCTACGTGGGCGACGTGCGGGCCATCGTGGAGCTGGGACGGCGGGCCAGGGCACACCCGCCCGGCTTCCTGAGAGACGTGGTGGCCGGGATCGGCGCCATGCTGGACGACGGCACCGGCGGGGAGCTGCTGCGCGGGGCGCTGGCCCGGGCCGGCGAGCTGACCGTGGCGGCGGAGCTGCTGTGGGCATCCGCGGCGGCCAGCTACCTCGGGGAGGCCGATGTGTCCGCGGAGCTCGTCGAGCGGGCCGGGCGCGCCGCCAGGGTGTCGGGGATGGTGGGGCAGCTGCCGGTCGTGCTGGAGTTCGTCGCGACGGCCGAGCGGATCAAGGGCAGGCTCGCCGAGAGCGCGGCCATCGCGGAGGAGGGCCTGGAGCTGGCACGCGAGGCCGGGTACACCAACTCGGTAGCCGCCCACCTGGCGAACCTGGCCGTGGTGTCGGCCCTGCGGGGCGAGGAGGAGCAGTGCCGCCGCCAGGCCGAGGAGGCGCTGGCCATCGCGATCCCGCACCGCATCGGCCTGCGCGCGGGCGTGGCCGCGTACGCGCTGGCGATGCTGGACCTGGGCCTAGGACGGTACGCGGCGGCGCACGCCCGGTTCACGGCGATCACCACGGCCGGTCCTGGGGCAGGTAACCCGACGGTGGTCTGGCGCTCGACGCCCGACCGGGTGGAGGCCGCCGTGGCGGCCGGCGAGCACGAGGCAGCCCGGGAGGCGCTGGCCGCGTACGAGAGATGGGCCGCCCACGCCACCACGGACGAGTCGATGGCGCTGCTGGCCCGCTGCCGTGCCCTGCTCGGCGGCGAGAGCGGCCTGTTCGAGGAGGCGCTGCGGCGGCATGGGGAGCCGTTCGAGCAGGCGCGTACCGCGCTGCTATACGGCGAGCGCCTGCGCCGCACGCAGGCCCTCGGCCAGGCGCGGCAGCACCTCCGCTCGGCGTTGGAGACGTTCGAACGGTTGGGCGCCGCACCGTGGGCCCGGCGGGCGCAGGGCGAGCTGCGGGCCGCGGGCGAGGCCGCGGCCCAGCCAGAGAGCGACGCGCCGGCCGTGCTGACCCCGCAGGAGCTGCGGATCGCGCGGCTGGTGGCGGAGGGGGTGTCCAGCAAGGAGGTCGCGGCCCGGCTGTTCCTCAGCCCTCGCACCGTCGAGTACCACCTCTACAAGATCTATCCCAAGCTCGGCATCACGAGCCGTACTGAACTGGCCCGGCTGCTCTGAAGGCCAGTAGTACTACTGAAGGCATCCGTAGCCGGCCAGGGCAGGCTTGAGCCATGCAAACGAACATGATCAACATTGACGGCGTGGAGCTCTGGACCGAGGAGTTCGGAGACGTCACGCACCCGCCGATCCTGCTGGTGATGGGGTCGATGACGCAGGGGATCCTGTGGCCGGACGAGTTCGTCGGGCGGCTGGCCGCGGCCGGTCGCCGGGTCATCAGGTACGACCACCGCGACACCGGCAAATCGGCCACCTTCGACTTCGAGCAGCAGCCGTACACGTGGCACGACATCAAGGACGACGTGCTGCGCGTGATGGACGCCTATGGGCTGGACAGCGCGCACCTCGTCTGCCACTCGGCAGGCGGGCTGCTCGGTCAGTTGATCGCCGTCGAGCACCCGGAGCGGGTGCGCACGCTCACCGTGATCGGCTCCTCGCCGCTGGGCGGGCGCGAGGGCGAGGTGCTCATGCGGGCGCTCACCGGGCAGCCGCAGCCCGAGGGGAGCCTGCCGCCGCCCCGGCCGGAGTTCGTGGAGTTCTTCACGAAGATGATCGCCACACCGCCGCCGGCCGACCGGCGCGAGCAGGTGGCGCGCATGATCGAGGAGGCGCGGGTGCTGCACGGCACCGCGCTGCCGTTCGACGAGGACGCGGAGCGGCGGCTGCAGGAGCGGGTGCTGGAGCGGGCCCGCGACCTGTCGGCCCTGGTCAATCACCGCCTGGCGCATGCCGCCTGCCCTGACTTCGAGCCGGCGGACGACGTGCTGGGCGGGGTGAAGGCGCCGACACTGGTCGTCGAGGGCACGCACGAGCCGGTCAAGCCCGGCCACGGCGCGATCATCGCCGAGCGGATCCCGGGGGCTGAGCTGCTGATGATAGACGGGATGGGGCACATGCTGCCGCCCCAGGCGTACGAGGAGCTGGCCACGGCCATCCTCCGCCACACAGCACGGTAGGCCGGGCTAGGCGATGAACTGCGAGAGGGCGGCGAGCGCGTCCACGACCTGGCGGGCGTCGGGCGTGCTCGCCGGGTCGAGCAGCCACTGCAGCATGAGCCCGTCCGCGATCGCCACCAGCACCGACACCAGGATCTCGGGCGACATCGGCGGCTCGACGCCGAGCTGCGCGGCGGCCCGCCTCATCATGTCGGCGCCCGTCTGCCGCGACCGGGCGTAGGCCTCGGCCAGCTTCTCCCGCAGCACGGGCTCGCGCAGCGCCGCCGGGTAACCCTCGACGCACAGGATGAGCTGCGGCCGCAGCTCCTCGAACACGTCGACCAGCGCGATCATCGCGCGCTCCAGCATCTCCCTGGGGCTGCCGAGCTCGGCGCCGAACAACGACTGCTCGACGTGCGCGGTCCACTGGTCGAACACGCCGGCTATGGCCTCGTTGAGCAGCGCTTCCTTGCCGCCGAAGTGGTAGCCGATGGAGGCCAGGTTGGTGCCGGAGGCGGCGACCAGGTCTCGTGCGGTGGTGCGGGCATAGCCCTTCTCCTGCAGGCATGCCACCGCGCCCGCCAGCAACTTGTCCCGGTATCCACCGGCCTCTGTTCTCGCCACGGAATCCATGCTACAGATGTATACAAGCGTCTATGACATACGTACATCTACTTAGGAGGCGCAAGCCATGCTCCCTCCAGGACCGAAGCTTCCGTCGCTGGTGCAGACCGCGTGGTTCATGCGGGACTCGCCCGGCATGATGGAAAGCCTGCACCGCAGGTACGGGCCCGTCTTCGCGGTGCGGTTCACGGGATATCCGCCGGAGGTCTACGTGGCCACCGGAGAGTTGGCGGCGCAGGTCTACCAGACCGACCAGGGTGGCGGCCGTGCCGGTGCGGCGCGGCGCGACTTCCTGGAGCACATGGTCGGCGCGCACTCGGTGCTGACACTGGACGGCGACGACTGGTGGCGGCACCGCAAGCTGCTCAACCCGCCGCTGCGGGCCAAGCAGGTCGCCGGTTACCGCGACGAGATCGCCGCGATCGCGGCCGAGAAGATCGCGACCTGGCCGCTGGGCAGGCCGTTGGCGCTCCGCGAACGCATGCAGGACATCACGCTGGAGATCATCATCAGACTGATCTTCGGCATCAGGGACGCCGGGCGAGTGGGCAGGCTGCGTACGCTGCTGCCCGAGCTGATCGAGACCGGCGGGTCGATGCAGACCATCATGATGCCGGAGCGGGCGCGGGCGCTCGCAGCTCTGGCGCCGTTCCTGGCCTACGGGCGGTTCGTCCGGATCCGGGCAGAGGTGGACACGATCCTGTTCGACGAGATCCGCCGCCGGCGCTCGGCCGCCGGAGCCGGCGGAACGGACGTGCTCGGCCGGCTGCTCGAGACCGGGCTGGGCGACCAGGAGATCCGCGACGAGCTGATCACCATGCTGATCGCCGGCCACGAGACCACCGCCACCGGCTTGGCCTGGGCCTTCGAGCGGCTCCTGCGCATGCCCGAGATCATGGAACGGCTGCCGGACGACGGGCCCTACCTCGACGCGGTGGTCAAGGAGGTGCTACGCGTCCGGCCCGTCGTCTATGAGGCGCCCCGCCTGCTCGACGCCCCGCTCCGGCTGGGCGACCACGAGATCCCGGCCGGCTGGTACGCCGGACCGTACATCCCTCTCGTGCACCGCGACCCCGAAGCGTTCCCCTCTCCTGAGGAGTTCCGCCCGGAACGCTTCATGGACGGGCACCAGAGCAGGGCCTGGATGCCGTTCGGCGGCGGCCGGCGCTTCTGCGTCGGCGCGCAGCTGGCGCTCCTGGAGATGCGTGTCATCATCCGAGAAGTGCTGCACCGCCTGGAGCTCTCGGCGCCAGATCAGGCGCCGGAGGCCAGGCGGCTGAAGAACGCCACCCTCGCACCCGCGAAGCTGACCCGCGTCATTGCGCGCGCTCGGACTCCTGCTCGGACCCCGTAGACGGGTAGCTCTCCTCGCGCGGCGAGTCGGCACCGAGCTCCTCGCGGAGCCGGTCGTAGTCGATGTTGTGGTTGGTGTACTTCAGCTGGCGAGCGACCTTCGTCTGCTTCGCCTTGGCTCTTCCTCGGCCCATGGCTACTCCCTAGTCCCCGCTGTCATGCTATCCAACAACATAGCGACTTGAAGAATTATGCAACTGCGCTGGATTAGTCTGGGCTATATGCACGTGGAGGTCTATCAGGCCAAGGCCGACTTCTTTCGAACGCTCGGCCACCCCGCTCGCATCAGAGTGTTGGAGCTACTCCAGGAAGGGCCGCTACCCGTCAGGGACCTACTGGCTCAGATCGACATCGAGCCGTCGAGCCTCTCCCAGCAACTCGCGGTCCTGCGCAGGGCGGGCATCGTGAGCGCGATCCGCGAGGGCAGCACGGTGGTCTACACACTGGCCACACCGGAACTGGCGGATCTGCTCGGCGCCGCCCGCCGCATCCTCACCGACATGCTCGCCGACCAAGGCGAGCTGCTCGCCGAATTGCGCGCGGAGGTCACATAGCGAACTTCCGCCGCACGTGCTTGGGACACCACGCCGTGAAGACGGCGGGCACGGCGCACGTGAGCACCTGCGGGGTCTCCCAGACCTCCGGCGGCGTCATCGCGCGGGAGTGGGCCGAAGACCAGATCCATTAGGCTCTCATCCATGGTCTCCGAGCTGTTCGACCCCAAGGCATGGCAGCTGGTCGAGGGATTCGACTTCACCGACATCACCTACCACCGTGCGGTGGACCAGGGCACGGTGCGGATCGCCTTCAACCGCCCCGAGGTGCGCAACGCATTCCGCCCCCAGACCGTGGACGAGCTCTACCGCGCGCTCGACCACGCGCGGCAGACCACCGACGTCGGCTGCGTGCTGCTCACCGGCAACGGCCCATCACCGAAGGACGGCGGCTGGGCCTTCTGCTCTGGCGGCGACCAGCGCATCAGAGGCAAGGACGGCTATCAGTACGCCGACGGCTCGGCCTCGACCGGGCGCCTGCACATCCTGGAGGTGCAGCGCCTGATCCGCTTCATGCCCAAGGTCGTGATCTGCGTGGTGCCGGGCTGGGCGGCCGGCGGCGGCCACAGCCTCCACGTCGTGGCGGACCTCACACTGGCCAGCGAGGAGCACGCCCGCTTCAAGCAGACCGACGCCGACGTGGCGAGCTTCGACGGCGGCTTCGGCTCGGCCTATCTGGCACGGCAGGTCGGCCAGAAGTTCGCCCGTGAGATCTTCTTCCTCGGTGACACCTACACCGCGGCCGATGCCCACCGCATGGGCATGGTCAACGCCGTGGTGCCGCACGCGGAGCTGGAGGCCACGGCCCTGGAGTGGGGCCGCAAGATCAACGGCAAGTCGCCCACGGCGCAGCGCATGCTGAAGTTCGCCTTCAACATGATCGACGACGGTCTGGTGGGGCAGCAGGTGTTCGCGGGCGAGGCGACGCGGCTGGCGTACATGACGGACGAGGCGGCCGAGGGCCGCGACTCGTTCCTGGAGAAGCGCGCCCCCGACTGGTCGCCCTTCCCCTGGCACTACTGATGCGGATCGAGGTCCCGGCGGCCCTGACCGCCTCCCACATCAAGTACGACGGGGAGGCAGGGCGCGCCTGGTCCACCGGGCTGCCCGCGCTGGCCGAGCGCTACCTGGAGGAATGGGAGCTGCGGCTCGACGGCGACCCTGGGCACGGCGTGGTGTCGCTGGTGTTGCCGGTGATCCGCGCGGACGGCACGAAGGCCGCTCTGAAGCTGCAGCCGGTCACCGACGAGAACGCCACCGAGGCGATGGGGCTGCGCGCCTGGGACGGGGACGCGTCGGTACGACTGCTCGACTCCGACCCGGACACCGGCACCCTGCTGCTGGAAAGGCTGCACGCCGACCGCCCTCTTTCGGCCCTGCCCGACGACATCGAGGCGCTGAAGATCCTGACCGAGCTGCTCGCCCGGCTCGTCACCCACCCCCCGCCCGAGGGCATGCGCCGCCTCGGCGACATCGCGCAGGCCATGCTCGATGACGTGGGCGAGGCCCTCACGAAACTGCCGCGCGAGCAGGACCGCCGCTGGCTGCGGTGGTGCGCGGACGCGGTCGCCGAGCTCGTCTCCGAGCCCGGCGACCGGCTGCTGCACTGGGACCTGCACTACGACAACGTGCTGGCCGCCGACCGGGAGCCGTGGCTGGCCATCGACCCCAAGCCGCTGGCCGGCGACCCGGGATTCGACCTCTGTCCCGCCCTGTGGAACCGGTGGGACGACGTGGTCGCCACCGGCGACGTCACGCGGGCGGTGCTCCGCCGCTTCGACCTGATGGTGGACGCGCTCGGCCTCGACCCGCGGCGAGCGGCCGGCTGGACGCTCGGCCGAGTCCTCCAGAACGCCCTGTGGGACGTCGAGGACGGCGAGAACGAGCTCAACGAGATCGGCCTCGCCGTCGCCGAGGCCGTACGCCTCAGATCGTGAGGACGATCTTGCCCTGGCCGTGCCCGGTCTCGATCTCCCGGTGCGCGTCCGCGGCCTCCTCCAGCCGGTACGCCCGCCGCACCGGGAAGCTGAAGCGCCCCTCGGCGTACAACGCGGCGTAGCGCCCGAGCCGCTCGGCCGTCCGTTCGCCCCGGACGAGCTTGACCCCCAACTCGGCCGCCTTGCCGTGCTCGACCAGGGTGACGATCCGCCCCCGGTCGGGCACCAGCTCCAAGGAGACCTCCAGGGCGTGGCCCCCGGCCCCGTCCAGCGCGGCGTCGATCCCGCCCGGCGCGAGCGCGCGGACCCGATCCGCCAGCCCGTCCCCGTAGACGACCGGGATGGCGCCGAGGTCGCGCAGGTAGTCGTGGTTGACCTCGCGGGCGGTGCCGATCACGGTCGCTCCCCGCATCCTGGCGATCTGCACGGCGGCCGTCCCCACGGACCCGGCCGCGCCGTGCACGAGCAGCGTCTCGCCCTCCTTGACGTCGAGCCCGTCCAGGGCCAGCTCGGCCGTCTGCACGCCCGCGGTCAGCCCGCCGGCCACCTCCCACGGCACCCCTGCGGGCTTGGGCGCCACGTTCGCCCCGTTCACCACGATGTACTCGGCGTAGGCATAGAGCGCCGAGAACCCCAGCACCTCGTCCCCGGCCGACACCCCGGTCACGCCTTCGCCCACCTGGTCGACCACACCCGCGAACTCGTTGCCCGGAATGCGCGGGTAAGGGACCTCGTCCAGGTAAGGCGGCAACCAGCCCGCCCGTACGGCCGCGTCGAAGGGCTGCACGCCGGCCGCCCGCACCCGCACGCGTACCTGCCCCGGACCCGCCTGGGGCGCCGGGAGCTCCATCACCTTCAGTACCTCGGGACCACCGGGCTCGGCCAAGGCCGCCGCCCTCATCACTTCGCTCATGCACCCCAGCCTGCTTCCTCAACCATGCTTGAGGTCAAGTGCTCAGACCGTTCGGGAACTTTTACCTTTACTCGCTCTTTATCTCGATATAGTCCGACACGGACATCACACGGGGGATGGGCACCGAGGCGGGATGGGCGAGTTCTTAAGCACCGCGCTGAGCTTTCCGACGGTCATTTTCAGTTTTCTGCTCGTGGTGGTCGCCGGTTATTGGCTGGTCGTCATCACCGGCCTCTTCGAGCTGGACGACGACGCCGCCTGGCTGGGCCTTGGGGGAGTCCCGGCCGGCGTCACGCTCTCGCTGCTGATCGCCCTGGCCTGGCTGCTGTGCCTGATCGGCAGCCAGTTCGCCACTGGCGGCCTGCTGATCGCCGTCCCCTTCGCCGCCGCGGGCGGAGCCTGGCTCGCCACCCGTGGCCTGGTGGTTCCGCTGCGCAGGCTCTTCCCCGACGGGGACAAGCACTCGCGCGGCGACTTCGTCGGCCAGATGTGCGTCATCCGCACCGGCTCGGCCACGCACGACTTCGGCCAGGCCGAGGTCACCGCCGCAGACGGCTCGTCCGCGGTCGTGCAGGTTCGCACGACCGGACAGGACCGCCTCGCGCGCGGCGACAAAGCACTCATCTTCGAATACGACGCAGACGGCGAATTCTTCTGGGTCATGCCCTACGAAAGCGAGCTCTGATGGACGTCATCTCAACCGGCTTCGGCGTTTTCCTCGCCGTCATCCTGATCATCGTGATCGGCATGCTCTTCCTCATCGCCCGGCTTTTCCGCAAGGTCGAGCAGGGCAAGGCGCTGATCGTGTCGAAGGTCAACAAGGTAGACGTGACGTTCACCGGCGCCGTGGTGCTGCCGGTCGTCCACAAGGCCGAGATCATGGACATCTCGGTGAAGACCATTGAGATCGAGCGCACCGGCCGCGAGGGCCTGATCTGCCGGGACAACATCAGGGCCGACATCAAGATCACGTTCTTCGTCCGCGTGAACAAGACCGCCGAGGACGTCATCAAGGTCGCCCAAGCCATCGGCACTGCCAGGGCCAGCGACGAGGGCACGCTGCAGGCACTGTTCAACGCCAAGTTCTCCGAGGCGCTCAAGACGGCCGGCAAGCACCTCGACTTCGTCGATCTCTACACCAAGCGCGACGAGTTCCGCGACGAGATCGTCCGGCTCATCGGCACCGACCTCAACGGCTACAGCCTGGAAGACGCCGCCATCGACTACCTGGAGCAGACCTCGCTGCTCCAGCTCGACAAGAACAACATCCTCGACGCGCAGGGCATCCGCAAGATCACCGAGCTGACGGCCATCGAGCACGTGCGTACCAACGAGTTCCAGCGCCACGAGGAAAAAGAGATCACCCGCCAGAACGTGGACGCCCGCGAGGCCATCCTCGAGCTGCAGCGCCGCCAGGCCGACGCCGAGATGAAGCAGAAGCGCGAGATCGAGACCGTCAAGTCCCGCGAGGAGGCGGAGATCGCCCGCGTGGCGGCCGAGGAGCGGCTGCGCGCCCAGGCCGCCCACATCAAGACCGACGAGCAGCTCGGCGTCCAGCACGAGAACAAGGACCGCGAGATCGCGGTCGCCATGAAGAACCGCGAGCGCGTGATTGCCATCGAGAGCGAGCGCATCGAGAAGGACCGCGTCCTGGAGGTCATCGCCCGCGAGCGGGAGACCGAGCTGTCGCGCATCGCCAAGGACAAGGAAGTCGAGACCGAGAAGCGGACGATCGCCGAGGTCATCCGCGAGCGCATCGTGGTCGACAAGACCGTGGCCGAGCAGGAGGAGGCCATTAAGCGGCTGCGCGTCGTCGAGGAGGCCGAGCGCACCCGCCAGCAGGTCATCATCGCCGCCGAGGCCGAGGCCCAGGAGAACCTGGTCAAGGACATCAAGGCGGCCGAGGCCGCGGAGGCCGCGTCGAAGTTCAAGGCCCGCGAGGAGCTCGTGCTCGCAGAGGCCCGGCAGCAGGCCGCCGAGCTGGAGACCCGGGCCAAGATCCGGCTGGCCGAAGGTGTCCAGGCCGAGTCCGCCGCGGCCGGCCTGGCGCAGATCCAGGTCAAGGAGCGCGACGCCGAAGCCATCGAGAAGGTCGGCCGCGCGGAGGCCGCGGTGCTGAAGGAGAGGCTCGCCGCCGAAGCCGAGGGCGCCAAGGCCATGGCGCTGGTCGAAGGTGATCGGCTCAAGGCTCGGGCCGAAGGCGAGCAGGCGATGGCGCTGGCCGGTGCGGCCGCCGTGGGCGAGAAGCTCAAGGCCGAGGCCGAAGGTCTCACCGAGAAGGCCGCCGCGCTGGCGGCGCTGGACGATGCCAGCAGGGAGCACGAGGAGTACCGCCTGCGCCTGGAGGCCGACAAGGAGATCCGGCTCAAGCAAATCGATGTGTCGCGGCAGGTGGCCGAGTCGCAGGCGAGCGTGCTGGCCGCCGGGCTCTCCAAGGCCAACATCGACATCGTCGGCGGCGACACGATGTTCTTCGACAAGATGGTCGGCTCGATCACCGCGGGCAAGGTGGTCGACGGCTTCGTGGACCACTCGCAGGTGGCCGGGGCGCTCGTCAGGCCGTACGTCAACGGGGAGGCCAGCCTGACGGCCGACCTCGCGAACGTGATCAGCGGCGTGCGTACTGAGGACATCAAGAACCTGACCGTGTCCGCCCTGCTCATGAGGCTCATCCAGGACGGCGGCCCGCAGTCGTCGGCGCTCGGCGAGCTGCTCGAGACGGCCCGCCGCCTCGGCGTGGCCGACTCGCCGGTGGCCGCGCTGGCCGCAGCGAAATGAGCCTTAGCGACAGGAGCCTTGGCGACAGGAACCTTGGCGACAGGAGCCTTGGAGAAATGAGCACGGTGGTCGGAGCTCAGCTGGAGGCGGGAACCTACGAGGTCCTCAGGAACCGCCTCCTGGCCCAGGCCAAGAGCCTCGCGGCGGCGGCCGAGGCGCTCAACGGGGCGCGGCTGAAGGTCTTCGGCGGCGCGGAGCTGCGCCTGCTGGGCACCGAGCGGATCCGCACCGAGAACAACTGCGTCCCCAGGGACATCGTCTCCCTGGGTGACGTGATGTTGTTCGGCTACAACGTCTTCATCGGGCTCAAGCCGGAGACGGCGGTGTCCGACGTGTTCGCGGTGCACCGGTTCTCCAGGGACGGGGACGCCTTCAGGTTCGACGCCGACAAGCTGGAGCCGCTGGAGGACCCCACGTTCAAGAAGGACTTCGCCGAGCTCTACCGGTACTACAAGGAGACAAGACTCCAGCAGCTCAGGCGGGTGGAGGGCAAGCTGCTCGCGGTGTTCCAGACCGGTCCGGCGGACCTGCGGGTGCTGCGCTGGACGGTCGACAACGCCGGCGTCCCGAAATATCTGGACAACAGGGGCGAGCGGGATCACGTCTTCCCGCCGTCGCACGACTTCGAGTGGACGGTCACCACCCGCGACGACCACGTGCTCGGCCGCCACCCGCACATCTCGATCCAAGGGGAGGTGTTCGTCGAGACCGTCGGCGGCGACCTCACCATCAAGATCGAGGACAACACGGAGACCGGCGCCGGCATCTACGCCGAGCCGGTCGCCCAGCCGCTGCAGAGCCTGGCCGACGCCGATGTCGAGTACGCGAGGGTGGGGCCGCTGATCCTCATGCGGATCAGGCCGTACAAGGAGACCGAGTGGCGGCACCTGGTCTTCAACACCCGCACCAAGGCCGTGATCAGGCTGGACGGGATCGGTCAGGCCTGCCAGCGCCTCCCCGAGGACCAGGGCCTGATCTTCCCCGGCGGCTACTACCTGACGACCGGGCTCAGCAAGACGTTCGACACGGACGTGACGGACCTGGAGTTCGAGCGGATGGTCCGCTCGCCCAACGGCGAGGACGTGCTGTACGTCTTCCACTCCAGGGGCGACGGACGCTCGCTGTTGCTGCCGTACAACGTGATCAGGAAGGAGGTGGCCAACCCCATCGTCTGCCACGGGTACTCGCTGTTCGACGACGGCACGATGGTGGTCTTCCGCGCCACCTCCGAGGAGCCCACCCGGGTCCACCCGATGCAGGTCTGGCAGACCCCGTACGTCTCCGACACCTACGCCGCGGCCCAGCCCGCCGGAACCGGCCCCCTGGAGCGCATCGGCAACGCCGAGCTGGTGCGCGGCATCTCCGACTGCCTGTCCGTGTCCCGCATGGTCGAGGAGATGGCGCCGTCGGCCGGCACGTTCGAAGGGCTGATCGCCGCCTGCACGCGCGCCTTCGACTCCTACCACTGGCTCGGCGAGCACGGCCTGCGCGGGCCGCTCGCCGACGTCCGCGCCACCGCCGAGCAGGTCCTCGACGAGTACGAGAACGTCGAACACCTCACCAGGCTGGCCGCCGACACGCTCGCCAAGGCCATGGAGGAGACCACCCAGCTGGTACGCCAGGCGCGTGCCGACAGCCCCGCCACCGCCGACGCCTGGGTGACCATGCTGGCCACGCTCCGCCGCGCCCAGGGCCACCTGGTGACGCTGCGCGAGACCCGCTACATCGACCTGGCCGCGCTGGACACGCTGTCCACCTCCGTGACCGAGGAGGTGTCCGCGACCGGTCGCCGCGCGGTCGCGTTCCTGTCCGGTGAGGACGCGTTCACCTCCTACCACGCGGCCGTCGAGCAGCTCGCCGCCGACGCCGCCGCGATCGCCACGGTCGCCGAGGCCGCTCCCGTCGCCGAGCGGCTGGCCGAGCAGGCGGAAGGCCTGGAGGTGGTCACGGAGGTCGTCGGCTCGCTGGACATCGCCGACGCCACCGTGCGCACGTCCATCCTGGGCCGGATCGCCGAGGTCCTCGGCGGCGTGAACCGGGCCCGCGCCGTACTCGGCGGGCGGCGGCGCGAGCTGCTCGGCACGGAGGGCCGGGCCGCGTTCGCCGCCGAGTTCGCCCTGCTCGGGCAGGCCATCACCGGTGCGCTGGCGGTGGCCGACACCCCCGAGAAGTGCGACGAGCAGCTCGGGCGGCTCATGCTCCAGCTGGAGAACCTGGAGTCGCGCTTCGGCGAATTCGACGACTTCGCCGCGCAGCTGTCGGCCAAGCGGGACGACCTCTACGAGGCGTTCTCCGCCCGCAAGCAGACTCAGCTGGACGAGCTGGCCCGCCGTGCGGACCGGCTCTTCACCTCGGCCGAGCGCGTCCTCGGCAGCATCACCCGCCGGCTCGCGTCGCTGGGCTCGCTGGACGAGGTCAACACGTATTTCGCGACCGACCCGATGGTGGCCAAGGTCCGCTCCGCCGCCGGGGAGCTGCGCTCGCTCGGGGACGCCGTACGGGCCGAGGAGCTGGACGGGCGGGTCAAGTCGGCGCAGCAGGAGGCGGCGCGGGCGCTCCGGGACCGCCTGGACCTGTTCTCCGACGGCGGCGAGACCCTTCGCCTCGGCCACCATCGCTTCGCCGTCAACACCCAGCCCATCGACCTGACGCTGGTGCCGCACGACGGGTCCATGTACTTCGCGATCACAGGCACCGACTACCGCTCCCCTGTGCCGCCTTCCTTTGAGAACACCCGTCCTTTCTGGGACCAGCTCCTGGTCTCGGAGACGCCCGACGTCTACCGCGCCGAACACCTGGCCGCCTCGCTCCTGGACTCCGTCACGTCCGGCGCACCCCTGGCCGACCTGGTGCGTCAGGCCGCAGAGTCCCGGTACGACGAGGGGTACGAACGCGGCGTCCACGACCACGACGCCACCGCCATCCTGGACACGCTGGTGCGGCTCCGCGAGGGTGCCGGACTGCTCCGCTATCCCGCCGAGGTCCGCGCCATGGCCCAGCTCTTCTGGGCGTTCGCGGTCGACGAGGTTTCACGTAAAACATTCGCCACCCGGGCGGTGTCGCTGGTCCGCGCTCGCACGGTCTTCGGCCTCACCCCCGCCCTGGGCTCCCTCGCCTCCGAGCTTGGGGCCCGAATCGGCGCCTTCATGGCCGGCCTCACCACAAATGCGCCGGCCACCACCGACGCGGCGCACCACGCGGCGGAGTTGGCCGGTGAGTATCTCGTTGAGGAGTTGGCCGGCAGCCCCGTAGGGTTCGTGACCAGTAAGGCGGCACGCGACCTCCTGGACGGCTTCCGCCAATCCCTGGGCCCGGTCAAGATGCGCGAGTTCGAGGAAGACCTCAAGGCGCTCCCACTCCCCGAACGCCTGCAACTCGCCCACGCCTGGCTGAGCGCCTACCACCAGGCCCCGGAGACCGCCGAGGCCATCGCCATCGAGCTGTGCGGCGCCGGCCTCCCCCGCCACGACTCCAGCGCGACCACCGCCGAAACCGTGGACGGCCTCCTGGGCACCCACCCCCGTATCCAAGACCGCAAGCTGCACATCCAGCTGGACGAGCTCCTCACCAGAACCCGCGACTTCAGACAGGCCCGGGTCCCGGCCTACCGCGCCTACCAGCGCAGCAGGCACGAGCTCGTCGAGGCCGAAAGAAGCCGCCTCCGCCTGGACGAGTACAAGCCCAAGGTCATGAGCGCCTTCGTCCGCAACCGCCTCCTCGACGAGGTGTACCTGCCGCTGATCGGCGACAACCTGGCCAAACAACTGGGCGCGGCCGGGGCGGGCAAACGCACCGACCAGATGGGCCTCCTGCTGCTCATCTCACCCCCCGGATACGGCAAGACGACCTTGATGGAGTACGTGGCCAGCCGCCTCGGCCTGGTCTTCGTCAAGGTGAACGGCCCGGCGCTGGGCCACGAGGTGACCTCACTCGACCCGGAGGACGCCCCCGACGCGACCGCCAGGCAGGAAGTGGAGAAGATCTCGTTCGCCCTGGAAACGGGCAACAACACCCTGCTCTACCTGGACGACATCCAGCACACGTCCCCCGAGCTCCTGCAGAAGTTCATCTCGCTCTGCGACGCCCAGCGCCGCATCGAGGGTGTGTGGAACGGCCGTACCCGCACCTATGACCTGCGCGGGAAGCGGTTCGCGGTGTGCATGGCGGGCAACCCGTACACCGAGTCCGGCCAGCGCTTTCGCATCCCCGACATGCTCGCCAACCGGGCCGACGTGTGGAACCTGGGTGACGTCCTGTCGGGCAGGGACGAGCTGTTCGCGCTGAGCTACATCGATAACGCCCTCACCTCCAACCCGGTGCTCGCCCCGCTGTCCGGCCGCGACCGCGCGGACGTGGAGCTGCTCGTCCGCCTCGCGAAGGGTGACCCGACGGTCCAGCCGGACCAGCTCAAGCATCCGTACACCAAGCCGGAGCTGGACCAGATCCTCAGCGTCCTGGCGAAGCTGGTCCGGGTGCAGGAGGTCGTCCTGGCCAACAACCAGGCGTACATCGCCTCGGCCGCCCAGTCGGACGCGGCCCGCACCGAGCCGCCGTACCGGCTGCAGGGCTCGTACCGGAACATGAACAAGCTGGCCGAGCGCATCGTGCCCGCGATGAACGACGCCGAGCTGGAAGCGGTGATCGACGACCACTACGTGGGCGAGGCGCAGACGCTCACCACGGACGCCGAGGCCAACCTGCTGAAGCTGGCCGAGTTGCGCGGCCGCCTGTCCCCTGTCCAGGCCCAGCGCTGGGCGGAGATCAAGCGGGCCTACCTCAGGGCCAAGGCGCTCGGTGGCGCGGACGACGACCCGATGGTCCGGGCAGTGGGCGCGATCGGCCTGCTGGCCGACCGGGTGGGCGAGGTCGGCACGGCCATCAGAGAGGCCGACCACTAAGCACCGTCGACCAGCCCTGCCGTGGCTTCGCGTTGCAGGGCGGTCGACCGCGTGAGGTAGTCGAGGATGATTTCGAGCTGCTCGTCCGTGTAGCGCTCGTACAGCTCGGCGAGCGCGGCCACGAACGGCTCGAACAGCTCGCCGAACCCGGCCAGCCGCTCATGGTTGATCTCGACGATGACCCGCCGCCGGTCCTTGGTGTCGCGTATCCGCCGCACCAGCCACTTGCTCTCCAGCCGGTCGATCAGGCCGCTGACCGACGCCGGCGCCAGACCGGTGTGCTGCGCGATCTCGCCGGCCGTCAGCGGGCCGAGGCGTTGCAGCAGGTCGAGGGTCTTCTCCTCGGTCATGCCGAGGCCCAGCCGCTCGCCCATGGCGCTGTGGTACATCACGGCGGCGTTGCTGCTGTCCCGCCCCGCCATGGCAAGCTCCTCGAACAATTTCTTTCGGTGCTCCGAAATACCTCTCGACACGGGCCCCGCCTTCGTCATATATTTCGTTCGACCGAACGAAAGGTACCATAATGAAGGCTCTTGTCATAGGTTGTGGCATTGCAGGCCCAGTCACCGCCATGGCCCTCCGCGAGGTGGGCATCGAGGCCGAGATCTTCGAGGCGTACGGGCAGGGCGCGGAGAACGTGGGCTCCTTCCTCAACATCGCCTCGAACGGCCTGGCCGCCCTGCGGGTGCTGGGCGCCCACCGCCAGGTGCTGGACACGGCCATACCCACCCCGCGGATGGTCATGTGGAGCGGCTCGGGCAAGCGCCTCGGTGAGGTGGCCAACGGCCTGCGGCTCGACGACGGCACGGTCAGCCACACGGTCCAGCGTTCCGACCTCTACCGCACCATCCGCGACGAGGCCGTCGAGCGCGGGATCCAGGTGCACTACGGCAAGCGCCTGACCGCCTTCGAAGACCACGGCGGCGAGGTCACGGCGAGATTCGAGGACGGCTCGGAGGCCACCGGCAACCTGCTGATCGCCTGCGACGGCGTGCATTCGCGCACCCGTGCGATCCTCGACCCGCAAGCCCCCGCGCCCCGCTACAGCGGCCTGTACAGCTTCGGCGGCATCGCGAAGGACAGCGGCCTCGCTGGGGAGCCCGGCGTGTACAACATGGTGTTCGGCAAGCGCGCGTTCTTCGGCTATTCGGTGGCCGAGTCCGGTGAGACCTGGTGGTTCGCGAACCTGCCCCGGCGGCTCGGCGACGTACCAGAGAGCTGGCGGGCGGAGCTGGTCAGGGCGTTCGAGGATGACGCGAACGCCTCCGCCGAGCTCATCGGGCGCGGCGAAGTCGAGCCGGGCCTGCCCATCCACGACCTGCCACCGGTGCCCGTGTGGCACCGCGGCCGGGTTCTGCTCCTCGGGGATGCCGCGCACGCCACCTCGCCCAGTTCCGGCCAGGGCGCCTCGCTGGCCATCGAGGACGCGATCGTGCTTGCTAGGTGCTTGCGTGACAACCGGGATCATCGTGAGGCGTTCGCGCGCTACGAAGCCGAGCGGCGGCCCAGGGTGGAGCGGGTGGTGGCGTACTCCCGGACGATCAGCAACAGCAAGGCCGCGGGCCCGGTCGCCCGGGTCTTCCGCGACCTGATGCTGCCGATCTTCCTCAAGAAGAGCGCGAGCCAGGAATCACTCGCCTGGATGTACCGCTACCAGGCGAGCCTGTGACACCGCCGCGGCGCTGGCGGGCACCAGCGGCAACCGCACGTCCGGGGTCGGGATCAGGCCCTGGGCGTGCAGCACGCCCTTGAGCACGGTCGGGTTGGGCTCGGCGAAGAGCGCTGCGGAGAGCCTGGCCAGCCGGTGCCCGAGCGCCCGCGCCCGGGGCACGTCCCCCGCCTGCCAGGCGCCGGCCAGCTCGACAAAGTCCCTGGTACGCAGATGCGCCGAGGCCACGATCCCGCCCGCGGCGCCGAGCGCGAGCAGCGGCGAGATGAACGGGTCGTCGCCGCCGACCACCTCGAATCCCTGGGGCAAATGCCCCAGCAGGTCGACGGCATCCTGATCGATCCCGCCTGCCGCGTACTTCACGCCGGCGACCATCGGGTGCTCCCCCAGCCGGCGCAGCGTCGCGGCGCTCACGGTCTGCCCGGTCCGGTACGGGATGTGGTAGATCACCAGCGGCACCGGCGACGCCTCGGCCAGCGCCTCGAAGTACGCGACGACGCCGCGTTCGCCGGGCCGCAGGAAGTAGGGGACGGTCACCAGGGCGGCTCCGACCCCTTCCGGCAGGCCCGCCAACGCTCGAGCCGTCGAGCGTACGTCGTTCCCCGTTACCCCGACCGTCAGCAGCGCCTGCCGCTGCCCGCAGACCTGGACGCACACCTCGATCACCCGGGCCTGCTCCTCGGGGTCGAGCGCGGCCACCTCACCGGTGGTGCCCAGCGCGACCAACCCGGCCGCGCCGTCGTCGAGCGCCTGGTGAGCGAGCTTCTCGATCGCGTCTACAGCCACCTCACCCGCCGCGTTGAACGGGGTGACCAGCGGCACATGGATTCCTCTCAACATGCTTTGAGCCTGACCCGGCGCAACCCGTTAGGTCCAGTTCGGATTCCTAAGTTCAAGCGTAAGCTGAGCTTATGCTCGACCCGCGTAAGCTCCTCCTACTCCGCGAACTGGCCAGGCGCGGCACGATCGCCGCGGTCGCGGAGGCGGTCACCTTTACGCCGTCCGCCGTCTCCCAGCAGCTCAGCGCGCTGGAGCGGGAGGCCGGCGTGCCGCTGCTCGAACGCACAGGACGCACCGTGACACTGACCCCGGCGGGCCACCTGCTCGTCGAGCACGCGCAGGCAGTGCTCGAACAGCTCGAGCGTGCCTCGGCCGCACTCGCCGCCGTGCGTGGCGGGCCGTCGGGCCCGCTGCGGATCGGCGCGTTCCCGACGGCGGCCCGCGTGCTCCTGCCCGGCGCCCTCGCCGCCCTCACGGCGGCACACCCGGGGCTGGAGCCGATGGTCGCCGAGATCGACCCCGCCGACGTCTCGGCCGCGCTGCGGGCCGGGGAGCTGGACGTGGCGCTCGTGCACGACTACGACTTCGTCCCGCCGGTCACCGACGCCGCCATCGAGACCGAACCGCTGTTCAGCGAGCCGATGTACCTGACCGACCGGCCCTCGATCGCCGACGCCCGCGACGACGCTTGGATCGTTAACAAGCCGGGCACCCTCTGCCACACCATGGCGATCAGGGCGTGTCAGGCGGCCGGCTTCGAGCCGCGCGTCAGGCACCACATCGACGACTTCGACACCATCCTCGCCTTCGCGGCGGCGGGACAGGGGGTGGCGCTCGTACCGCGCCTGGCCGCGACCTCGCCCCCGCCTGGGGTCACACTCACCCGTCTGCCGCTGAGCCGCCGCACGCTGGCGGCCTTCCGGAGGGGGTATGGCGAGCACCCCGCGATCAGAGCGGCTGTGGCCGCTCTCCGCCAGTCAGCCCTCTGACGAGCCGCCGCCCATCAGCCCTTTGACGAGGTCGGCGTAGCTGGCGGCGAGCCTCTCATGCTCTCCCGCCCGCAGCCGGCTCGCGATCGGCTCCATGTGCAGCACACCGAGCAACATGTGTGCGATCTGCTCGGCGTCCACGTCGGGCCGCCCCGCCGCGATCAGCTCCGAAACGTGCCGGTGCCAGAACACGTAGATCGGGTTGTCCTCCCTGGCAGTCTTACCGGTGACCTGGGCGTGCTCGTGCGCCGCCATGAGGTTCCCGTTGCGTGCCGCCAGCACCGCCACCGCCTCGAAGAACGCCACCAGCCGCACCACCGGCGGCGCCCCCGGGCCGAGCGGCGGCGGCCCGTCAGTGACGGCCTGCTCCAGCTCGCGTGCCCGCTCACCCATGAGCTCCAGCAAGAGCCCCGTACGGCTCCCGAACCGGTGGAAAACCGTCCCCTTGCCGACACCGGCGGCGGCCGCCACACGCTCGACGGAGACCTGCTCGGGCGGGTGCCGCCGAAGCAGTTCCTCGGCCGCCCGCAGGATCGCCTGCCTGTTGCGCGCGGCATCGGCCCGCTCCCGACGTTCCATCCGGTCATTCTTTCGTATGGACAAACTTGACCAGCGGTCCATATATTAACTGGACCACTGGTTCAGTTTAGGAGAGAAGCCATGCGTGCTGTTGTCCTGTCCGAGACAGGCGGTCCGGAGCGTCTCCAGATAGCCGACCTGCCGCGTCCCCGACCAGGGGAAGGCCAGGTGCTCATCCGCGCCCATGCCATCGGCGTGAGCTACGCCGAGACCCAGATCAGGGCCGGCACGCTGCCGTTCCCGCTCGCCCTGCCCGCCGTGATCGGCGCGGAGGCGGTCGGCGAGGTGGTCGAGGTGGGCACGGGTGTCGACGAAAAGCTGCTCGGGGCCACCCTGGTGGGGGTGACCGGCGGCGTCGGGGCGTACGCGGAGTATGTGGCGCTTCCAGCCGCCATGGCGTGCCCGGTGCCCGACGGCGTGTCACCCATCGAGGCGCTGGCGGTGGCGGCGCCCGGCTCGATCGCCCTCGCCCTCCTCCACCGGGCGCGCCTCGCAGGCGAAGAGACCGTGCTGGTGGAGGCGGGGACCAGCGCGGTGGGCACCTATCTGGTGCAGCACGCGAAGGAGTTCGGGGCTGGGCGGGTGATCGCTACGGCCGGCTCGGCCGCCAGGCGGGAACGAGCCGTCACGCTGGGCGCCGACATCGCCATCGACCACAGCACAGCCGGCTGGCCCGCGGAGCTGCCGGACGTGGACGTGGTCTTCGAGTCCATCGCCGGGACGACGGCCAGACAAGTGCTCGACCGCCTCACCCCGGGCTCGGGCCGCATGCTCTACTACGGGCTGCTGAGCGGGGAGCCTCCCGCCATCACGGCCGCCGACCTCATGGAACGCGGCGTGACGCTCACCGGCTGCAGCGGTCCGGCCTGGGCCGCGGCGGCGCTCGGCACCCACTATCCGGAGATGCTGGCCCGGCTGGCGTCGGGACGCAGCCAGGCCTTCATCGACCGCACGCTGCCGCTCGAGGACGCCGCGCAGGCGCACCGCATCCTGGAGGGCCGCGCGGCCACGGGCCGGATCCTGCTCATTCCGTGAGCATGGCCCCGAGCACGGCTCTGGAACTGGCCGAGTCACCGTCGTACTCGCCCGCCGTCACCGCCACGACCAGCTCTTCCCGGGGGAAGACGAGCAGCTCCTGCCCGCCGTTCCCGATGCCCTTGACGTGGGGACGGTCGCCGGTGACCAAATACCACTGGTAGCCGTACTCGAACCCCTCGGCGATGTTCACCCGCGGCCGGAGCATCTCCTGGAGCCATTCGCCCGGCACGATCCCGCGGCCGCCGTCGAGCACGAGCTGCCCGATGGCGGCCAGGTCGACCGGCCGCAGCCGTATCCCGGCCGCAGCCGACACCACCCCGTGCATCCCCTTGGACCAGTCGAAGTCGGTGATCCCGAGCGGCCGGAAGAGCGCCGTGGCGGCGTACTCCTCCAAGGGCCGCCCCGTCCCGCGCGCGATGATCCCACCGAGCAGCGCGGTCGCGCCCCCGCAATAGTGCCAGAACTTTCCCGCCTCCTCGACGACCGGCCGCTCCAGCACATAGCGGTAGCGGTCGGGGGCGAACTCCATCGCGATCTCGCTGTTGGCCGTGCTCGTATAGGGGGCGTCCTCGTTCCAGTCGACCCCGAGCGTCATGGTGAGCGCATGCTCAATGGTGAGATGAGCCCTCCCCGGATCCCCCAACAAATCCGGATATTGCGGGAACTGCTCCACCAGCTTCGCGTCCGGCTCCGGCACCAGCCCTTCGCCCAGCGCAATGCCATACAGCAGCGCCACGACACTCTTGGAAACGGACCGGATGTCGTGCAGGGTGTCTCGCTCGAAGTCGACATGCCCCAGCGAATCGCCCAGCCGATAATCCACCCCGGCCCCATAACGCTCGAGCACGACGTCCCCGCTCCGCATCACCACGAGCCCGTGGAACCCAGGCGCCGCGCCCGCCCGCAGGACCGCGTCGATCCGCTCCGCCATTGCCATGATGTTCCTCCTAGAAGTCAGTACCGGCATACCGCCTCACACCGTGTCAGGCTCAACCACCCCGCACAAAGTAAGATGGCATCTAAGTAAGATAGATTCTTACTTAGATGCCGAGTACAGGAGCGGCCGTATGGTGGTGGAGTTCTCCGGACGAGCAAACGATCTCCGGTTGCTCGACGAGCAGCTCACCTTGGTCGTCGGCCAGCAGCTCGCGACCAGGGGGCGAGCACTGATCATGACTGGTCGGCGACGTGTCGGAAAGTCTCGGCTGGTGCAAGAGTTCTGCGATCGTTCGGGGCTCCCCTACCTCATCTTCCAGGCGTCACGCGGCCGGACACCCGCGGCCGAACGGCATGATCTGGTTCAGGGCATGGCCTGCGCCGGGTTGCCCCAGGCGGACCTGATCCAAGGCACTCGCCCTCAGGACTGGAACGAAGCTTTCAGAGCACTGGCCACGGCCGTGGGTGACACCCCTTGCATAGTCGTCCTCGACGAGGTGCCCTGGCTCGTAGAGCAGGACAGCGAATTCGAGGGAGCGCTTCAAACAGTCTGGGACAGATTTCTGTCCGCCAAGCCGATCCTCCTGATTCTTGTGGGCAGTGATCTCACGATGATGGAGGCGTTGCAGGAGTACGGCCGGCCGTTCTTCGGACGAGCCGCTCGGATGACTGTCAAGCCGCTGCACCTTGGCGATGTCGCCGAGATGACACAGTTGCCGGCGGCTGATGCCATCGACGCGCTCCTCATCACCGGCGGGTTCCCCGAGATCGTCCACTCCTGGGAGCCGGGGTCGTCCCGCTCCGATTTCCTCAGCCGGAGTGTCGACTCCCCCCTGTCCCCACTCCTCGCCGCCGGGGAGCTCACCCTTCTCGGGGAATTTCCTGCCGGCGGCTACGCTCGAACGGTACTTGAGGCGATCGGAACGGGCGAGCGTACCTTCTCCAACATCGCCGCCAAGACGGGAGGGGCGTCGCCTCTCCCATCAGGAACGCTTGCGCCGATCCTCGCCACACTGACCGCTAAGCGGGTCATCGCCGCCGATCTTCCGCTGTCCACGAAGCAGGACACCAAGAACAAGCGCTATCGCGTCGCCGACCACTACCTGCGTTTCTGGCTAGCGTTCCTCCAGCGCGCGATCGCCGACAGCGAGCGGGGCCGACCCGACGTCGCCCTGCGACGCATTGAGAGGTCGTGGACGAGTTGGCGAGGGCGAGCGGTCGAGCCCGTGATCCGCCAGACCCTCGCCAGGGCGCTGCCCAACGATGCCTGGCCCGACACGGAGGAGGTCGGAGGCTGGTGGAATCGGCAGAACAACCCGGAAATCGACCTCGTCGGCGCCGATAAGGGGCCGATCGCCGACCACATTCATTTCGTCGGATCCATCAAGTGGCTCGACAACCGCCCCTTCGACCGGCACGACTACGACGAGCTGACCAGAAACGCGCAATCCATACCTGGGGCCGCTGCCGACACGCCGCTCATCGCCGTATCAAGGGCGCGTGCGGAGCCCGGCCTTCCTCTCGACCAGGTCTGGGGCCCAGAAGACCTTCTCGCTGGATGGGCCTATTAGGCTCGCGAGCTGAGCTCCGCCAGGGCCCGCTTCCAGTCCAGGCCAGACAGCACACGCACTCCGTCCGCCCGCAGCTCCTCAACGCTACGCCGGTACGGGATCCGGCCGGCAAGGGCGTCGTTGACACACGGCAGCATGACGACGGGGATGCCGAGGCCGGGCGCCTCGGCCAGCACGCCCAAGGCGTACGTGTCCGCCACGCCCTGGGCGAACTTGTTGATCGTGTTGTACGTGGCCGGAGCCACGATGATTGCGTCGGCGCGGGGCGGTTTGGGCTCGGACGGCTTGCGGTAGCGGCTGCGGACCTGGCGGCCGGTCTGCCGCTCCAGTGCCGGCACGTCGATGAAGTCCAGGGCCGACGGGGTGGCGACGATCTGGACGATCCAGCCCTCCTCCTGCGCCATGGCGACGAGGCGGCCGACTTCCGTGGCCGGCTCTGCCGCGCACACGATGACGTACAGCTCCTTGCCCCGCGATTCGGTCACGGTGGCCAGCGTACTGAGAGGCCGCTCAGGATTTCTCAGCCGTCACACAGCGGTCGGGACGCAGGATGGAGGCATGGATCAACTTCTGAGCAGCCCTGCCATCGTCCAAGGTCTACGGAAGGTCGAGGCCAGGATCCGGCGCCTCAGCGGGTCCTCCACCCTGCCCGGCATCAACGCCGGGGCCGAGCGCATCGTCGCCGCCGGCGGGAAGCGGCTGCGGCCGGCCCTGGCCCTGGCCACCTCGATCGCGCTCGGCAAGGCGCCCGATCGGCGGGTGATCACGGCAGCGGCCTGCGTGGAGCTCATTCACGCCGGATCGCTCGTACACGACGACCTCATGGACCGGGCGACCGAGCGGCGCGGCACGCGGACGCTCAACGCCGAGCTGGGCGACGGCAGGGCGCTGGTGATCGGGGACTTCATGCTGGCCAGGGCAGGGCTGGCGGCGATCACGGCCGTGTCCAGGCCGGTCGCCGAGGTGCTGGCGGCGACCGTCGTCGAGCTGGCCGAGGGGCAGTTCCTGGAGACCACTGACCTGTTCAACGCGGACCGGACGCAGGAGAGCGCCCTGCAGTCCATCACCGGCAAGACCGCCGCCTTGTTCCGGGCTGGGTGCCTGGTGGCGGCGGTGTGCGCGCACGCCTCGCCGGAGGACCGGGCGCGGATGGCGGCGTACGGGGAGAAATTCGGGCTGATCTTCCAGATCCTCGACGATCTGCTCGACCTGACCGCCACAAGCGAGCAACTCGGCAAGCCGGCCGGGAACGATCTGCGGCAGGGCGTCTACAGCCTGCCTGTCCTCATGGCCGACGACGGCGACGTCAGGGATCTGCTCGGGAGGCCCGAGATGGTCGATGAGGTGCTGCGCAGGCTGCGGGCGAGCCGCATGGCGGACAGCACGATCGCGTACTGCCGCGGCCTGGCCTCGGACGCGGTGGCGGCCCTGCCGGTAATCCACGACCCGGAGATGGCCTCCCTTCTGTACGGCCTGCCGACCGCGTACATCGACCGGGTGGCCGGCATCGCCCATCGGTCCGCGGCAAACGTTCTGTCAGGAAGGTTTGCGGGCTTCAAGGATGTCCGTGCGGAACCACGGGCCGCCGTACCAGAAGCGCCAGCCGACGTCGCGCTGACGTACGTCCACGACGCCGAGCCCGCGTAACGCGGCCTCGTACGCGGGCGTGTGCCGGAAATCGGCGATCAGCATCAGCCCGCCGGGCCGTAACACGCGGTGCGCCTCGCGGATGGCCCGCTCGCGCCCCTCCGCGCCGTGGATCTTGTGGATGGCGAGGCTGGATACGACCACGTCGAAGGCATCGTCGCCGAACGGCAGGTCGCGCAGGTCGCCCGTGACCAGTTCGACGCGGTCCTCGACGCCTTCGGCCGCGGCGTTCGACCTGGTCGTCGAATCCCCGTTGCCGGAGTGGTCCTGACCGCCGGAGCTCCGCCACAAGTCGACGCCCGTCGCCCGGCCCGTGTCCAGGCGCTCGGCCGCCATGAGCAGCACCGCGCCCCGCCCGCAGCCGAGGTCGAGCAGCCGCTCGTCGCCGTCCAGCCGCTGGAGCTCCTCGGCCCAGACGGCGAACTTGCCGCGTCGCGTCGTGTACAGGTAACTGGCCGCACTGGCCAAGGTGTAGAGCCCGCCGAACAGGAACGCGACGCCCGCCGCCAGGATGTCCAGAGCGAACGAGATCGCGGCCAGGGCCACCAGCACGATCGCTCCGAAAAGCAAACCGGCAATGGCCCACACTGCGTCGAACCCATAGCTACCGTGTCGTTTGCGCACTCTCACGTTTATCTCAATGAGGTCTTGACGGTGACTTGACCGACACCTTCCCCTTCGCACCGTCAATCACGCACATCCCATTCCTAAGGTTGCTGGGATTGGCACGCAATGGGGGTTTGACCAGGCATGACGGAGAAAGAGCGAGGATTTGGACTGGGGGCGAGCATCGCACTGACGCTGGCGTCGGCGATGTTGTGGGGGGTGGCGCATCTGGCCGCGGAGCGCCGCAAGACCGGCGTGGGGCTCATGGCGCTCCATGTCCTGCTGCTGGCCGGGGTCCTCACCGTGTTCACCGCGTTCAGCACGAACCTCCTGTCGCTCGCGGTCCAGCCCCGCTGGCTCGCCTGGCTCACCGTGGGCCTGGTGGCGATCGCCCTGGCCTGGACCGGCGTGATCGTCTGGTCCTTCGTACTGGTACGCCCCCCGCGCCCCGACAAGGTCGGCCGCTTCCTGACCACGGCGCTGACCATCGCGCTCTGCGCGCTCGTGCTGGCGCCGACCGTCTACGCCGCCCGCGTGGCCTACCTGTCGCGCGATGTCGTGAACAGCCTCTTCACCGCCACGGGCAATTCCCCGGTCATGGCCGACGACCCCTGGAACGGCGCACGGCGCGTCAACTTTCTGCTGCTCGGGGCGGACTCGGCTCCCAGCAGGCCCGGCGTGCGTACCGACAGCATGACCGTGGCCAGCGTCGACGTCGTGACCGGCGCGGCCACCCTGTTCGGCCTGCCACGCAACCTCCAGCGAGTGCGGTTGCCCCGGGGCCCGGCCAGGGACCGCTTCCCCTGGGGCTTCACCGGCAGCGACCCCCAGGCTCCCGGCCTGCTCAACGAGGTCTTCCAGTACGCCGAGGACAACCCGGACATGGTGCCCGGCGTGGGACGCGGCAAGCGCGGACCGGCCCTGATCAAGCAGACGATCGGTGACATCCTCGGCATCCCCGTGAACTATTACGCCATGATCGACATGAAGGGCTTCGCGGAGATCGTCGATGCCATGGGCGGCGTGCAGGTCACGATCAAGGACTCCATCGTGTACGGCCGCCACCGCGAAGGCCTCATCCCCGCCGGCACCCGCAAACTCTCCGGCGAGCAGGCGTTGTGGTTCGGCCGCTCGCGTACCGACAGCGACGACTACGTCCGCATGGGCCGCCAGAAGTGCCTGCTCAACGCCGTGGCCAAGCAGGCCGAACCGATGACCGTGCTCAACAGCTTCGAGCGCCTGGCCGCCGCCACCAAGCGCGCCATCTCCACCGACATCCCCCAGGACCTGCTTCCGGCCATCGTGGACCTGGCTCAAAAGGTGAAGGGCGCCAGGATGCGCAGCCTCAACTTCGTGCCACCGCTGATCAACACCGCCTACCCCGACTGGTCCTTCATCCGCCGCAAGGTCACCGAAGCTCTGAACGACCGCCGCTCGACCAAGGCGGCCACCGCGGCCCGGACCCCGTCACCCGAGCGGGACATGGACGACCCGGTCAATCTGGACGCCACCTGCGGCTAGCCTCGAACTCCGTGCCCGCTCCGTCGTCGCACGTCAGCCGCTCTGGGGCCCAGCACCCCCGACCCTCGGTCCTTCACACCGTCTCGTCCAGGTTGTCCGCGTAGTACTCGATGGCCCGCCGATAGCCGCCGGTCTTGTCCGACTCGGCGACGACCTTGAGCAGTGTGGAGACCGCCTCGCCCGACCGTCCGGCATTGTGCAGCGCCATCGCCATGAACGTGCGCAACGCCGGATCCCCGGGAAACTCCGCCAGCCCGCGCCCGAACGCCTCCAGCGCCTCCTCGAACCGCCCGAGCACCCGCAACGTGCTCCCGTACCCCGTGTAGGCCCCGAGCCGATCCTCGGCGCTCAGCCCTCGGCCCGCCAGCGCCCGCTCGTAGTGCGGCACCGCCTCGGCCTCCAGCCCGAGCGAGTCGTGCACCCACGCCGTCTGATAGGCCACGTCGACGTCGTCGGGATACCGCTGCGCCAATTCAACCAACAATTGCCGGGCTTCGTCCTTTTTGCCCTCTTCTCGCAGGCGCACCGCCCGCGCCAATTCCTCGTTATGCATGATCCGAGTGTGGCATGATGGTGTCGACCGATTCGGAAACGATTTTCATCCTCACCATGGAGTTCCCGTGAGAGTGGCCTTCGTCGGCAAGGGCGGCAGCGGCAAGACCACGATGTCGGCGCTGTTCGCGCGGCACGTGGCGAGCCAGGGCGCGCCGGTGGTCGCCATGGACGCCGACATCAACCAGCACCTGGCCCTGGTCCTCGGCCTCGACCGGCAGCCCGAGCCGCTCGGCGCCCACCTCACCGAGATCAAGGACCGCCTCCGCGGCGCCAACCCCCGCATCCCCTCCGCCGCGGCCATGGTCAAGACCACTCCGCCGGGGCGCGGCTCCACGCTGCTGAGCTTCAACGACCTGGCCGCCGACCCGTACGGCCTCACCACACCCGACGGCCTGCGCCTGCTGGCCACCGGCCCGTTCACCGAGGAAGACCTCGGCGTGGCCTGCTACCACTCCAAGGTCGGCGCGGTGGAGCTGCTGCTCAACCACCTGATCGACGGGCCCGGCGAGTACGTCGTGGTGGACATGACGGCCGGGGCCGACTCCTTCGCCTCGGGCCTGTTCACCCGCTTCGACCTGACGTTCCTCGTCGCCGAGCCCACCCGGCAGGGCGTGAGCGTCTACCGGCAATATCGCGAGTACGCCGCGAAGTACGACGTCGCGCTCGCCGTGATCGGCAACAAGGTCCACGACCAGTCCGACGTCGACTTCCTGCGCGAGCACGTGGGCGACGACCTGCTCACCTGGATGGAGCACTCGGCCGCCGTGCGGGCCATGGAGCAGGGCCGCCACTTCACGCTCGACGACCTGGAGCCGGTCAACGCCGACGCGCTGGCCCTGCTCCGTAAGACCCTCGACGAGCAGGACAAGGACTGGGAGCGCTTCGGCCGGCAGACCGTCGAGTTCCACTTGCGCAACGCCCGCGCGTGGGCCAACGAGCGGACCGGGACCGACCTCGCCGAGCAGGTGGACCCGGACTTCGTCTACGGCCCCTGACCACACGACTGTGCCCGTCAGGCATCTGGAGATTTCCCCTCGCTCACCTAGCGTCAGTTCCGACCCTTTCGAGAGGAGACAGCATGTCGCTGACCGTTCCGAACGATCTGCTCGACCAAGCCAGGGCCGGTGACGTCGACGACGCGGCGTTCCTCGCCTGCGTACGCGACTCACTTCCCTACGCCTGGTCGCTGATCAGCGAGCTGGTCAAGCAGCGTGAGCACACCGGGGCCGAGTTCGCCGACAACCAGGTGCCGCCGCCGTCCGAGGAGGCCCGCGGCGAGCTCCTGCGCTGCCTGGCGAGCGACTCGATGCGCGGCGCGCTGGAGCGCCACTTCGGGGTGCGGCTGGCCTTCCAGAACTGCCACCGGGTCGCGGTCTTCGACCCTGCGGCGACCAAGGCCTTGTCCGACTTCGTCACCCCACGAGCCCAGATCCTCAACCAGAAACCGGAGCTCGTGGACTGCTGAGCTCTTCCGGCGGGCCGGCCCGGCCGGCTCGCCGCACCATCGGCAGCACCTCGTGCCCGAGCCGACGCACGTTCTCCAGCGTGCGCCGGTGCTCTCCGAGGCCCTCGACCATCAGGATGACGTGCTCGATCCCGGTGTTCGACGCGGTACGCAGGATGGTCTCGGCGCAGTGCTCGGCCGACCCGACCGGGTGGATGCGGGTCAGCAGGTCCACGTATTCGCCGACGTCGCGTGCGGGCCGCGGCCGGCCGTCCACCGGCGTGTATCCCGCCAGCCCCGGCCCCAGCCACTTCGGCATCGACTCTTTGAGCTCGCGCACCGCCTGGGCCGTGGAGTCGGCCACGTAGCCGACGGCCGCCGCGATGTGCCCGTCGGCGGATCCGTGGCGCGCCACCATGGACGCCTTCTCCGCGTCGCCGATGTGCATTCCCAGCAACATCGGCAGCCCGCGCTCCGCCGCCATCGCCACGGTCGGCTCCGAGGTGCACGCGACCACCGGCCGCATGCGAGCATCCGGCACCATCTGCACCTCACGGAAGCGGAAGAACTCGCCGCCGGCGGCGATCCGCTCCCCGGAAAGCGCGTCGAGCAAGAGGTCGAGTGACTCCCCGAACCCCCGCTCGAACCGTTCGAGACCGGTCCCGAACACCTCCAGGTCCACCCACGGCCCGCCCCGGCCGACGCCGAGCGTGAACCGCCCGCCCGACAGGTGGTGCAGCATGGCCGCCTGCTCGGCCAGCGCCACGGGATGCTGCGTGGACAACACGCTCACGGCGGTGCCGAGCCTGATCCGCGCCGTCCGACCGGCGGCGACGGCCGCCAGCGTGATCGCGGACGGGCAGACGCCGTAGGACATGAAGTGGTGCTCGGCGATCCACGCGTCGTCGAATCCCGCCTCCTCGGCCGCCACGATGAGCTCCACGGCGTCGGCCAGCACCCGCCCGGGCTCCTGGCCGGGGTACTGCGCCGCGATGAGAAAGACCCCGATGCGCACCCACCCGATGATGCCAGCCGTCGATGCCTGACCGTCAGCCGAACAGGGTGACCTGGCCCTCGCAGGCGAGCGGGTCCCGGTGCAGCTTCAAGTGCCGCCACTGCGGGAGATCGTCCAGGTACGACCACGAGAGCCGGTGGTGCGGGGTGGGCCCCAGCCGGGCCAGGGCCTCCTGATGGACAGGTGAGGGGTAGCCGGCGTTGTCGGCGAAGCCGTACTCCTCGCACCCGATCGTGCCCATGTAGGCGTCGCGCCGGACCTTGGCCAGGACGGACGCGGCGGCTACCGAGACGCTGGCCGCGTCCCCCTTGACCTCCAGGCGCACCGGCCAGGGGGCGCCGATGTAGTCGTGCTTGCCGTCCAGGATCACCGCGTCCGGGCGCGCGGGGAGCGCCTCCAGGGCGCGCCTGGCGGCCCGGCGCAGGGCCTCCGTCATGCCGAGCGTGTCGATCTCCGTGTGCGTGGCCTCGCCGTACCCGACGCCGGCCGCCCACCCGGCCAGCTCGGTCGCCAGCGGCCCGCGCCTGGCGGCGGTGACCTGCTTGGAGTCCGTCAGTCCCGGCGGCGGCTCCGACAGGTCGGTGACGACCGCGCACACCGTGACAGGGCCGGCCCAGGCGCCCCGGCCCACCTCGTCGACGCCCGCCACGGTGCGGACGCTCGCCTGGGAGAGCAGCAACTGCTCGATCTCGTACGTCGGCGCCATGACAGCAGACGCTACCGGCAGCCGCGTCTTTCACGTGCGCCACTTCGTCACCGGCCATCTCCCTAAAAGGGAGTCGCCGTGAGGAGGCTAGTCGTCGTCGTCGGTCTTGTGCCGGTCCGCCAGACGCAACGGCTCCAGATCGGCGGCGATGTACCGGGCGGCCACGTGGATGGCCCGCAGCGTGACCGACACCGAGGGGCGGTGCACGCTGGAGCCCCGGGCCACGGCATGCACGTCGCGCCCGACCGGATTGCCGGGGAAATGGCGTACGGCCAGCCCGCGGATCCCTGCCGCCAGTGCGAGCGCGGGCACGGCGGCGATGCCGATGCCCTTGGCAACGAGCGAGAGGATCGTTCCCAGCCCCTCGAACTCCCACGGCGTCGGCCGGGTGCCGCCCACGTCCACCAGCAGCCGGTCCACCGCCAGCCGCGATGGCTCGCCGTCAGGCGTGGCCATCCACGGCTCGTCGCGCAGCTCGCGCAGGTCGAGCGGCGCCTCTGGATCGGCAAGGCGGTGTTTGCGCGGCACGACCAGCACCAGGGGATCGCGCAGCAGCGGGAAGACCCGCAGGCTCTCACTGTCGCGTACCCGCCCGTACCAGTCGTCGACCAGCGCGATGTCCACCTCGCCCGACTGCACCTCCCGCATGCCCCGCCCCGACCTGCTCTGCCTCAGCCGCAGCGTCAGATCGGTGTGCCGGCGCAGCGTGCGCGCCAGCGCAGGCGCGAAGGCCACCGCCGCCGTCGGGAAGGCGGTGAGCACCACCCGCCCCGCGGGGGTGCCCGCGTGCGCCGACAGGTCGGACTCGGCCTCCTCGACCATGGACAGGATGCGCTCGGCGTGCGCGACCAGCCGGCGACCCGCGTCGGTCAGCTCGGCGCTCCGCGCGGTGCGGTCGATGAGGACCGTGCCGGCCTCCCGTTCCAGCGCCACGAGTTGCTGGGAAACCGCCGACGGGCTGTAGCCGAGCGAAGCGGCGGTCGCGGCGATGCTGCCGCGACGGGCGAATTCGCAGATCAGGACCAAACGCCGCAATTCGAGCATCAGACTTCCTTATGCCTACCCACTAAAAGCCTCGCTTGTGGTGATGCCTTCATCCAACCACCCTGGGAACGTGACAACTATGAGCGTTACCCTCTCTGCCACTCTGGCGGCCAATGAGGACATCGAACGAAGACGACGCGCCGGGGAACGTGTGCTGAACCTGGCCTTCGGTGAGGCGGGGCTGCCCGTCCACCCGGCGCTGCGCGACAAGCTGGCCGCCGCATCAGAACGCAACGGCTACGGGCCGGTCGCGGGGGCGGCCGGGTTGCGGGCCGCGGCAGCGGGCTACTGGGAACGACGGGGGCTCATCACCGACCCCGAGCTGGTCGTCTGCGGACCGGGCAGCAAGTCGCTGCTGTACGGCCTGCTCCTGGCGATCGGCGGAGACATCGTCCTGCCCATGCCCAGCTGGGTCAGCTACGCCGCACAGGCCGACCTTGTGGGCTCGCGCCCCATCCTGGTGCCCGCACCACCAGGAGAGGGCGGAGTTCCGGACCCCGACCTCGTCGCCGCCGAAGTGCATCTGGCCAGGGCCCAAGGCAGGACCGTGCGATCCGTGCTGGTCACGCTGCCCGACAACCCGACGGGACGGCTGGCCTCGCCGGAGAGCATCCGCCGCCTGGCGGACCTCGCCCGCGAGCTCGACCTGATGATCATCTCGGACGAGATCTACCGGGACCTGATGCACGACCCGGCCCTGCCGTACACCTCGCCCGCCGATCTCGCGCCCGAGCGCACGATCATCACCACCGGGCTGAGCAAGAGCCTGGCGCTGGGCGGCTGGCGGATCGGTGTGGCCAGACTGCCCGCGGGCGCGCACGCGTTGCGCAGGCAACTGCTGGCGGTGGCCAGCGAGATCTGGTCGTCGCCCGCCGCTCCCGTCCAGGAGGCCGCGGCCTACGCCTTCGACGAGCCCATGGAGTTGACCGCGCGCGTCGCGCTCAGCCGCCGGCTGCACGGCACGATGGCGCGGGCGGTGTACGAGAGGTTCACCGAGGTGGGGGCCGCCGTGCCGGTCCCGCAGGGCGGTTTCTACCTCTACCCGGACCTGAGCCACCTGCGACTCGGCGGCTCGGCAGAAATCACCAAGATCCTGCTGGAGGAGCACGGCATCGGCGTCCTGCCCGGGCACGCGTTCGGCGACGACCCGGCCGCGGCCAGGACGCGGGTGGCGGTCAGCCTCCTCTACGGCGAGACGACCGAGCAACGTATGGCCGCTCTGACCAGCCAAGACCCGCTCCAGCTGCCGTGGATCGCGGACAGTCTCGACCATCTGTCGATGGGCCTGAAGGAGGTCGCACTGGTACGGCACTGACCGTCGCACGGACGTCATGTCACAGTTAGGCGAATCTTTCCCCAAGAACCGGTTTACTATCCCCCAAAAGGGGGCCCTGACCTGCAGAAACACCCTGTCTGCAGAAACCTGCAAAAGATCTTCCTAACTGCATGGTTACGTGCACCGTGCGCACCCCCCATCATGTGCACATGCCCGCTCTTGTCACCCTGTCCGGGCGCTCCGTGCGCCTGGAACCTCTCAGCCTCGCGGCGGTCGATGACCTTGTCGCGGCGGCGGGTGAAGACCGTTCCACATACGCCTTCACTCGTGTCCCGAATGGCCGGGACGAGATGGCCTCCTACGTGGAGGCCGCTATGGCTGAGCAGGCGGAGGGCCGCACATTGCCCTTCGCCATCCGGTGGCTGAACACCGACCGCGTGGTCGGTGCCACCCGTCTCATGCACCTGGAGTACTGGCAGGGCCCCATGCCATGGCCTCCGGGTGCACGCAGTGCGGTGGGCGAGATCCCGTCCGTGGCCGACATCGGTTACACCTGGCTGGGCGCCTGCGCCCAGGGCACGGGGGTCAACCGGGAGAGCAAGTTCCTGATGCTCTCGCACGCCTTCGAGACATGGAACGTCCACCGCATCACTCTGAAGGCAGACGTACGTAACACCAGATCCCGGGCCGCCATCGAGGCCCTCGGCGCACACTTCGACGGGGTGCGGCGAGCGGAAAGCCGAGGCGCCGACAACACGGTCCGAGATACCGCGTTCTACTCGATCCTGAACTCCGAATGGCCGCTCGTACGGGAGCGTCTGGCCATGCGGCTGGGACTGGTCGAGGCAGCCTGAGAACCCGTCCACCACGGCCCCGCCCCAATTTCTTGGGCGGGGCCGGTATTTTTCGCTGCCTACATTCGCTCTACATGACACGCCCCCGCGGTGCGTCATGCCTAGCCGACACGATCAGCATCCAGGGGCGCGCTCAACACCTGATTAAAGGCGGATCAACAGCTCGGTTAACGATCAACCTGGATCTAGGTGACGGGCAAGGATAGACCTATCATTTGGTAACAAATCGTTCCATTGGCTTGGAGACAGACGGCATGGCTGGTCAGAGCATTGAGGGCGGGCTGCGGTTCGCCGTGCTCGGTCCTGTCCGCGCGTGGCGTGATGGCCAGGAACTCGACCTGGGCACCCCGCTGCAGCGTTCCATTCTCGGCATGCTGCTCCTGCGGGAAGGCCGCGCGGTCACACCCAACGAGATGATCGACGCGGTCTGGGGCGAGGACGCGCCGCCACGCGCCCTGGGAGCGCTCCGCACCTACGTCTCCAGGCTGCGTACGGTGCTGGAGCCGGAGCGGCCGGCCCGCTCCCGGCCGGAGCTGCTGACCTCCATAGGCCGGGGCTACGCGCTGCGGCTGCCCGAGGACGGGCTGGACCTGACCAGGTTCGAGCGCGGCATCGCCGGCGCCGAGACCGCGCGCAAGAGCGGCCGGTTAGCCGAGGCCGCCGACGGGCTGCGGGCCGCGCTCGCGTTGTTCGAGGGCGAGCCGCTGGCCGGCGCCGTGGGACCGTACGCCGAGCACCAGCGCGACCGGCTGATCGAGCGGCGCATCAGCGTCGTCGAGACGCTCATGGACATGGACCTGGAGCTGGGCAACCACGCGAAGATCGTCTCCGAGCTGATCGCGCTGACCGCCGACCACCCGCTGCGCGAGCGGCTGCGGGCCCAGCTCATGCTGGCCCTCTACCGGTGCGGGCGGCAGGGCGACGCGCTCAACGTCTTCACCGAGACGCGCGAGGCGCTGATCGACGAGCTCGGCATCGAGCCGGGGCCCGAGCTGACGGCGCTGCACCAGCGCATCCTGGCCGCCGACCCGGCGCTGGCCGCCGCGCCGGTCCCCGCCGAGGCGCCCCAGCGCCGGCAGCAGGGCGAGCCCGCCGCCGAGGAGGAACCGCCGCACGCTCACGAGCTGCCCCGGCCTGCCCAGCTGCCCGCCGCCGTCAACGACTTCACCGGCCGAAGGGAGCTGGCCGGACGCCTGCGCTCGCTGCTGTCGGCCCAGTCGCCTTCAGCCGAGGGCGTACCGGTCGCAGCGATCTCCGGCATCGGCGGTGTCGGCAAGACCACGCTGGCCGTGCACGTGGCGCACGCGGCGGACGACCTGTTCCCCGACGGCCAGCTCTATGCCGATCTACAGGGCTATACCGACGAGGCGACCGCGCCCGAGTCGGCACTGGGCGGGTTCCTGCGTGCGCTCGGCATCCCGCCGGACGTGATCCCCGACGGGCTCGCGGAGCGGTCGGCCCTGTTCCGGTCGATCCTGGCCGACCGCCGCATCCTCGTGCTGCTGGACAATGCCCGTGACGCCCGGCAGGTCGCCTCGCTGCTGCCGGGCTCGCCCGGGTGCGCGGCCATCGTGACCAGCCGCGGCAAGCTGGCCGACCTGCCGTCGGCCAGGCTCATCGACCTGGACGTGATGGAGCCGGACGAGGCGCTGTCGCTGTTCGCGGCGGTGGCCGGGCCCGAGCGGGTGGCGGCCGAGCACGGCGCGGCCATGGACGTGGTGGCCGCCTGCGGCTTCCTGCCGCTGGCCGTGCGGATCGTGGCCGCCAGGCTGGCCGCGCGCCCGTCGTGGACGGTCGCCTCGCTGGTGCCCAGGCTGGCCGACGAGCAGCGCCGCCTGGACGAGATGCGGGTGGGCAACCTGGCCGTGGAGGCTACGTTCGCGCTGGGGTATGGGCAGATGGGATCCCGCGCGGCGCGGGCGTTCCGCCTGCTGTCGCTGCCCAACGGACCTGGTATCTCCTGCGGGGCCGCGGCGGCCGTGTTGGCCATGAGTGCGTTCGAGGCCGAGGAAGTGCTGGAGTCGCTCGTGGACGCGAGCCTGCTGGAGGCGCCCGCGCCCGGCCGCTACCGCTTCCACGGCCTGCTCAAGCTGTTCGCCCGCCGCGAGCTCGACAAGAGCGAGCCGCCCCAGGCCCGTGCCCTGGCGCTGCGCCGGCTGCTCGGCTTCTACCTGGCCTCGGCCCAGTCCGCGCACCGGCTGGCGTACGAGGGCAGCATGATCCCGGCCAACCTGGTGGTGGTCGGCAGCGGGCGGGCGTTCGACTCCGCCGACGAGGCCGTGGCGTGGCTGATCTCCGAGGGCGACTCGTTGTTCGCGGCCATCAACCAGGCCGCCGCGGCCGCGCGTACCGGAGAGCAGCTGCTGCCGGCCGCCGACCTGCTGGTCGCGATGGAGCCGCTGCTCGAGTCCGGCACCCACACGCGCGAGTTCGACCAGGGCACCCGCGCTGTGCTGGCCACCGCGCAGAGCATCGGCGATCAGGCGGGCGAACTGCGCGCCCGCTACGTGCTGGGCCGGGTCCTGTTCGCCGGCAACCGGCTGCGGGAGGCCGAGGAGCAGTTCAGGCGCGTACACAAGTTGTCGGCCGAGCGGGGCGAGAAGATCGTCATGGGCGAGGTGCTCAATGCCCTGGCCGTCGTCGTCGGCAGGCAGCGCCGCCACACCGAGGCCCTGGCGCTGTTCGACGCGGCGATGGGCTTCTACCGCGAGAACGGCGTGCCGGCCGGCGAGGCCCTGGTCCTCAGCTATTCGGCCCGTGACCACCTGGGCCTGGGGCAGGCCGAGGACGCCATCGCGGCGGCGGAGAAGGGCCTGGCCATCTTCACCGAGATCGGCAGCGGCGCCGGCACCGCCCGGGCCCGCTACCACCTCGGCATCGTCCTGTCCCGGGTCGGCCGGCTCACCGAGGCCGTGCACCACCACGCCGAGTGCCTGGCCTTCTTCCGGGCCAGCAAGCAGCGCGTCTGGGAGCAGCGCGTGTGCTCCCGGCTGGCCGAGACGTTCATCGCGGCCGAGCGTCACTCCGACGCCGTACGCCACGCGGAGCAGGCTCTGGTGGTCTCCCGCGAGATCGGCCACCCCTACGGCGAGGCGCTCTCGCTGACCGTGCTGGGCAAGGCGCTACGCGGCCTCGGCAGCGTGACGAGGAGCTCGGACTGCCTACGGCAGGCCTTCGAGATCTTCTCCAGGCTCGGCGCTCCGGAGGCCGGGGATCTCAAAGTGCTGCTCGACAACATCCCCGACCCCGCCGGGAAGGTCGTCGAGTCCTGAGTACAGCTCATCGTCCAGACGTGTCATCCACACATGGTTGATCAAGACTGTCCTTAGGGAGTCACGATGGCGCTCGTGATCGGCGCCAAACGATTCAGCCCGGCCGGTCATCTTCACCACCACGCGTCGCTAGGGGGCCCGGTTATCCGGATGCTCCGCGTGGCGGCTAGCCGCCTCACACAGACGACCGGCCGGACCTGACACGGCCCTCGAACCCCCCAGGTCCGTGTCCTGACAAGAGCCTCCACCCAAGGGGTCAACGTCTAATCAACGGCGGATTAAAGCACGAAGTAACCCTCGGCGATGAGGGGCCGGACCGCGTCGGAATCGGCGATCTCGCCGTCACCCACCAGCTCGGCGATGACGTTGAGCAGCGGGCCGAGCGCCAGCTCGCCGTCGCACACGCCGGCCAGCGCGGCCTCCACCGTGCCGACCTCCCGGCTGCGCCGCAACCCCTGCGTCTGACGCAGCACGATGCGGATCGGGTCCTCCGCGCCCGGCAACCCGATCCGCTCGTCGAGCAGGCCGTCGACGGTACGCAGCCGCGCGGCGTCGAGCCCCCTGGCCCGGTGCGCGGTGGCGATCGAGTCGAGCACGGAGTCCACGTAGTCGCCGACCGGGAGCACGACCTGGTGGGCAAGATGCTCGACGCGGACGACCGGGTCGAGCGTGCCGGAGTTGCGCATGGTGATCCAGCCGAAGCCGATGCCCTCGACCTTGCGCTCGTCGAACCAGGCCAGCCAGCGGTCGTACAGCTCCGCGTAGCGTGCCGTGCCCTGCTCGGCCGCGTCCCTGAGCCACAGCTCGACGTATTCGGCCGGATCCTGCACGTCCCTCTGGACGACCCAGGCGTCGCAGCCGGTCTCGCGCAACCAGCCGCCCACCCGGTCGTGCCAGTCCTCGCCCTCGACGTGCAGCCAGTTGGCCAGGAAGTGGGCCTGGCCGCCGGGATTGAGGTGGCGGGGCGTCCGGCGTACGAGGTCGCGGCAGAAGCCGTCGCCGTCGGCGCCCGACTCACGATAGGTCAGCGTCCGCTCCAGCGCGGGAGCGATGACGAACGGCGGGTTGCTCACGATCAGGTCGAATCCCTCGTCCTCGATCGGCTCGTACATCGAGCCCGCCCGCGTCCGCACACCCTCGACGCCGGACAACGCCCAGCTCAGCCTGGCCAGCTCCAGGGCTCGCGGGTTGAGATCGGTGGCCACGATCTCCTCCGCCCTCCCAGCCAGGTGCAGCACCTGCACGCCGCACCCGGTGCCCAGATCGAGCGCACGCTGGACCGGGCGGCGGGTGACCAGCTGCGCCAGGTTCGCCGACGCTCCGCCGGCGCCCACGACGTGGTCGGGACGCAGCGCGGGGTCGCCGGGCCGCACCTTGCGGTCGGAGACCAGGTAGCCGCCGGTCTCCCAGGGCTGGAGGTGGACGTTCGCGCGGACCTGGTCGCCGTCGGCCGTGACCAGCCCGGAGTCGAGGACCTCCGGCACCACGTCCGCGGCGGGGACGGGGACGCCCAGCCACCACAACCTGATCAACGTCGCCAGCGGGTCACCGTCCGCGGTCGCGCGTAGGGCCGGGACCAGCTCCTCGCGGGCCAGGGCCGACGCGGCCATGCTCCCTAGTCGATCGCGTACGCCGTCGATGGTGTAGCCGGTCTCCAGGAGATGATGGCGCAGTCGTTCCACAAGTCCATCTTTTCACCACGGGCGCCCCCGCATGATCCGATACTGAACCGATTCGCGCTCGCACGGGGCTCCGCTGGTTACGCAAGCTGCCGCTCTCCGCCCCAGGCTCGCCGCACTGTGCTCATGGTCGCGCTCGCACGGGGCTCCGCTGGTCACGCAAGCTGCCGCTCTCCGCCCCAGGCTCGCCGCTCCGCTCAGTGCCCATACTGTTACTTACGTCGCCAAGCGTTCTGCAAGCGGGGCACAAGTGGGGCGCGGTATCTCTATGGATGCCAGCACGTCACCCCGAGGAGTGGACCCCATGCTGATCCCTTGCTTGGCCTGCGAGTCCCGGTTCGGGCCTGACGAGTACTTCAGCGCATGCTCCGACTACAACCGCGGCTTGGACCTGGTCTCGTGGACGTGCCCACGCTGCGGGAACCGCGACGATCTGCGGGTGTTGCCCGGGGAGCTGGGGTTCGGCTATCCGCACCGTGGCAGGTTCGCCGTGCACGACCGGGTCCGCGTGCCCGGCCTGCGCAGGCAGCGCTGGGATCTGCGCCTGGACATCTCACTCGACCGAGCCAGCTGGCGCGTGCCCACGCGCATCCGGCAACCCGCTTGACCGGACTGAGGCTGGGCAAGCGTGCCCACCTGATCGAACAGGGGCTATGCGGGCGCAGCGGCGGGCTCGGGGTCCTCTCCGCGCAACAGCCGGGTGATGTCCGCCACCAGAGCCTCCGCCAGCTCCTCCCTGGTCTCCCCCGTCGCCTCGCCCAGGCGGGGCGTCAGCACCACGTTCGGCAGGCCGATCAGAGGATGTGACGGGTCGAGCCACTCGCCTTCGAAGTGGTCCAGCCCCGCGCCGCCCACTTGACCCCAGCGCAACGCGTCGACCAGCGCCGTCAGGTCGTGCAGCGCGCCACGCGAGGTGTTGAGGTAGATCGCCCCCGGCCGCATCGCGCGGAATTCGGCGTACCCGAACAGGCCCCTCGTCTCGGCGGTGAGCGGCACGTGCAGCGACACCACGTCCGCCTCCGCCAAAAGCGCGGGCAGCGTGTGGGTGGCCTCGGGCACGTGCGGATCGCACGCGATCACCCGCATCCCGAGGCCCTCGCAGCGCCAGCGCATCGCCCTGCCGACGCGCCCGAGCCCGACGATGCCGAGCGTCCTGCCGGTGAGCCGGCGGCCGCGGTGGCGCTGCGCCGGCGGCACCTTGCTCCGGTAGACGCGCCCACGGCGTACCTCTCTGTCGGCCGTCACGATGTGCCTGCTGACCGCGAACATCAGCGCCAGCGTCAGCTCGGCGATCGCATCGGGGTCGCGGTCGCGGGCGTGCAACACGCTGACGCCGTACTCGGCGGCCAGGGCCAGGTCGACGCTCGTGGGCAGGCCCATGACGGCCACGACGTCCAACTGCAGGCTGAGCACCGACGCGCGGACCTGGTCCCCGTCGGTGACGAGCACGGTCGCACCGGTCTCGACGACCAGATCGGCCAGTTGCTCATCAGTGAAACCGAGGCTCGGGCGTGCGGGAACCTCGATCAGATCGGTCACCTCGCCCAGGCGGGCGAGCGCGCGCTCCGGCAAGGCGGGCAGTACGAGCGCCCGAGGTCGTCTCACATTGAGGACAATAACACCACAGACCGTACTCAGATCATCGCTCCCCGCACTGGTCCGGCCATCCCCGTCGGGTGCGCGCGTCGCCGCCGCCGGCACCCCTCCGATGCCGGCTAGGGCATTGGGCCCCGGACGCGCGCATGTTACTCCGGACGCTGGCGGAGGCTGTGCCAGGCGGCCTCGCCCAGGCCCTTGATCTCCTCCTCCGTCGGCGTGTGCGCACCGGCGAACCACAGCCGGCACATCTCCTGCGCAGGCCCCAGCCACAGCACGTAGCACATGGTCGGGTGGACGGGCTGGAGCAGGCCGTTCTTCATGTGCGGCCGCCACCAGTCAGAGACCTGGCGGAAGAACGTCCGCCGCTGCTCGGCCACCTCGGCCCCGCCCGGCTCCTGCTTGCGCGGCGGCCGCTCGCTGATCAGGAGCCGGGCCCGCTCCGGGTGCTCTCCCGCCCACCGCATATGGAAGGCCACGACGGCCTCGATACCGTCGCGCGCCTCCTGGTGGCTGACCAGCTCGGCGAGGAAGGCGCCCTGGTAGGCGGTGAGGATCTCGCCGTACAGCACGCCGAAGACATGTTCTTTGCTGGCGAAGTGGTGGTAGAAGCTGCCGACGCTTACGCCACTCTCCTCGCGGAGGCTGGCCAGCGTCGTGGCCGACACCCCGTCCTGGCTGAAACGGCGAAGGGCACCCTCGATGATGCGGGTCCGGCCGTCGCGTCCGTTCTTGACACTCTTCACACTGTCAATGGTGTGGCACCAGAACCTTGTTCCGCAAATAATGCGGCTTGATCAATCATAGCGGTCACCTCAACCGATCCGGAAGTGACCTTCATCTCGGCCTCCGGCCACAACCTGCGGATGAGCCTCAGCACCCGCCGGTTCTCCCCCATCACGTCCATGCCGACGGTTCTCGCACCCCGTACGGCGGCCCTGAGCAGCAGCGTCTGGATCAGCCTCGGCCCGAGCCCGAACCCCTGCCACTGATCGGTCACCACCACCGCGATCTCCACGTCGGCGCAGTCGCCCTTGTAGCTCATGGCGTGGCCGACGATCTCATCCCCGTCGATGGTCGCCACGAGCGCGTCCCTGCGCTCGTCCACCGCGATCAGCTTGCGCACGAGACCGGTGGCCGGCGTGGTGATGCCGGTGAAGAACCGCAGCGTCTGGGTGTGCAGCGACAACCCGGTCAGGAAGCGTCTGATCCGTTCCTCGTCGTCTGGACGAGCCGGCCGGATCTGAGTTCCATGCATAGACTCAGCCTGCCCGCTCGATCTGAGTCTGTCAATTGAACTCAGGTATAATGCAAAAATGAACGTTCCCTTCCGGGTGAACAACTGCTCGATCGAGCGCACCCTGGACATCGTCGGGGAGAAGTGGACCTTCCTGGTGCTACGCGAGGCGTTCAGCGGCGTGCGAAGGTTCGCCGACATGCAGGCCATCACGGGCGCCCCCCGCCAGGTGCTCAGCGCGCGCCTGGCCCGGCTGGTCGACGAGGGCCTGCTCCGCAAGGTGCCCTACCAGGAGCCCGGGCAGCGGCAGCGCGACGAATACCGGCTCACCGAGAAAGGTCGCGATCTCTATCCGCTGCTGGTCGCGCTCATGCACTGGGGCGACAAATACCTGGCCGACGAGGAGGGCCCGCCCGTGCTACTCACGCACCGCGACTGCGGCGCCCCCATCGAGCAGCATTTCCGCTGCGCCGAGGGCCATGAGGTCGCCGGGCCGCGCGAGGTGAGCCCGGTGCCCGGGGCTGGCGCCGAGCGCCTGAGCGGCGAGCCTGGGGCGGAGAGCGGCAGCTTGCGTGACCAGCGGAGCCCCTTGCAAGCGCGACCATGGACGCAGAGCGCCTAAGCAGGCAAGGCGCGTACAGGGGCACCGGTGCCGGTGCCTAACCTTGAAAGCGTGTACCGGTTCCTTCTGACGCCCCGATGGCTGGCGCTGCACCTAGTGGTGCTGCTGGTCATCCCCGCCTTCGTGTTCCTCGGGCGGTGGCAGTTCGGGCGTTTCGAGGAGCGGTCCGCCAACAGCGAGCGGGTCACCGCCAACATCGAGGCCGCCCCGGTGCCGCTGGAGCGGCTCGCGGCGCCCGGGCAGCAGGTCGAGGAGACAGACCGGTTCAGGTCCGTGACCGCCGCCGGCACGTACGACCCGTCCCACGCCCTCGTGGTACGCCGCCGCCCCCAGGAGGGCCGCAACGGCTTCTACGTCCTGACTCCGCTCGTCACGGGCAACGGCGCGGCCGTCCTCATAAACAGAGGCTGGGTCCAGGCGGGCGCAACCGCCGACACCCCGCCCGACGTGCCCCCTCCGCCCACCGGTCAGGTAACTGTCACCGGGCGGCTACGGCTCAGCGAGACCGAGAAGTCCAGCGGGATCCGTGATCTGCCCGGGCTGCCGCCCGGCCAGGTGCTGCTGATCAACGCCGACAAGATCGGGAAAGGGCTGCCATACCGGCTGGTGGGCGGGTACGTGGAATTGACCGCACAGCAGCCCGCGACCTCCCCGGCGCCCGCGCCGGTGCCCGAGCCCGACGTGGGCTCCGGAGGCGGGCTGAACCTGGCGTACGGGGTGCAGTGGTGGTTGTTCATCGGGATCGCGATCGGCGGATGGATCCTGCTCATCCGGCGTGAGCTCGCCGAGCGCCGAGTCAAGGAGCGGTCCGGCGAGGCGTCGCCGGCCCAGGAGGCGGGAACGCCTGCCACGTAAGGTGGTGGGGGTGATCCGCCACATTGAATTCAGCAATCTCTGCAATTTCCGTGACGTGGGTGGATATGCCACCAATGACGGCCGCACCGTCCAGTGGCAGCGGCTCTACCGTGCCGATTCCCTGGGCTGGCTGGCCGGGGATGATCTCCAGGCCTTCCGCGCGCTGCGCGTGCGTACCGTCATCGACCTGCGGCACCCGTTCGAGGTCGAGAAGGCCGGACGGGTGCCCGAGACCGAGGGGCAGAGCTACCACAATCTGCCCATCGAGGGCCGCCGCTGGGATACGACCCCCTACCGCGAGGTGATCGACGTCGCCCGATACCTGGCCGACCGGTATCTGGAGGTGACCGAGGACGGCGTCGAGAACCTCAGGACGGCCTTGGAGACGATCGCGAAGTCGGACAACGCGCCTGTGGTGATTCATTGTGCGGCGGGCAAGGACCGCACCGGCGTGCTGGCCGCGCTGGTCCTGTCGCTGGCCGGCGTGGACGAGGACGACATCGTGGCGGACTATGCGCTCACCGGCCTGGCCACCGAACGTTTCATCGCCGACTGGCGCAAGCGGCGTCCCGACGCGCCCCTGTGGCCGGGATTCGGGCTGGCGCCCGCCGAGACCATGCGCTTGTTCCTGGCTGATCTGGCGAGCCGGCACGGCTCCGTGGAGGCGTACGTCACCCAGGTCCTCCAGGTCTCCCACGCCGCGATCAGCGACCTACGCGAGCATCTCCTGACTGAAGGAACATCGGAGGGGTAGGGGGTGCCGGGGTTCGCATGAGCAGCACCCTCTCTCAGCGGACCCTCAACGCCCGGGATCGCCCGCATTCCCCCTCCCGGCGGTCCCGGGTGCCGCCACTCGGATATCCAACGGATACGTCGCAGCTTGTTCGACGTTATCCGCTCGTCGTACGGTTACGTGCGTGACTACGCCGCTGCTTCCCGACCCTGACCCGAGGCGGCGCGACTACGTGATCATCTCCGCCGACGATCACTTGATCGAGCCTCCTGACCTCTTCGAGGGCAGGCTGCCGGAGAAATATGCCGAGGTCGCGCCCAAGGTCGTGGAGACGGAGGCGGGTCACCAGGTCTGGCGCTACGGCGGGGCCACCTACCCGTGCGCCGGGATCGACGTCGGCGCCGGGCTGCCCCGCGAGCAGTGGACGCTGGACCCGGTGAGGTTCGAGCAGATGCGCCCCGGCTGCCACGACATCGAGGCCCGCATCAACGACATGGACGTGGCCGGCATCTGGGCGGCGCTGTGCTTCCCCGGCATGCTGGCCGGACAGTCCGGCATGCCGTTCGCCAGGACCCGCGACCAGGAGCTCGGCCTCGCCCTCGTCAGGGCGTGGAACGACTGGCACATCGACGTCTGGGCGGGCACCTATCCCGAGCGGATCATCGGCCTGCAACTGCCGTGGCTGCCCGATCCCGACGTGGCGGCCAAGGAGATCAGGGCCAACGCCGCGCGGGGTTTCAAGGCCGTCGTCTTCCCCGAGTTCCCGACCCGCCTGCGGTTGCCGTCGATCCACACCGGCCACTGGGACCCGTTCTTCGCCGCCTGCGAGGAGACCGGCACCGTGGTGTGCCTGCACACCGGCGACTCGTCCTGGTCTCCTGTGCCGTCGCCGGACACGCCCATCGAGGCGATCACCACGCTGATGCCCACCAGCGCCATGTTCGCCTGCGCCGACTGGCTCTGGTCGGGCGTCCCGCTGCGTTTCCCCTCGCTGCGCATCCTCATCGTGGAGGGCGGCGTGGGCTGGCTGCCGATGCTGGCCGAGCGCGCCGACTACGCCCTCGACCACCCGGTCGCCGGTGAGGCGTCCTGGGACGGCGGGCTCAAGCCCAGCGAGGTGCTACGCCGCAACTTCTTCTTCGGCACGCTCGACGACCACGCGCTGTCGGGGGTGCGCCTCGCCGTCGGGCTCGACCACGTGCTGCAGGAGAGCGGTTACCCGCACTCCGACTCGACCTGGCCCGACACGCAGAAGTCCGTGGCCCGCAACCTCGGCGCGCTACCGCCCGCCGACATCGCCAGGGTCGCGTACGGCAACGCGGCCCGGCTGTTCGGGCACCCGCTGCCGTCCCGCGCCTGGTTGCGGATGGAGGAGATCTAACCTTCCTGCTCGGCGAGCCTGCCCTGGATGACGCGGCGCTCGTGCTCGACGTAGCGCCCGCTCTCGCCGAGCAGCGAGGCCAGCAGCCACAGGAACACACCGAAATCGTCGGCGACGCCGATCACCAGGAGGAATTCGGGCAGGACGTCGACCGGGGACAGGATGTAGACCACGCCGAGGCCCAGCAGCGCGAGCTTGCTCTTGCCCATGCCCGCGTACTGTCCGCGCATCACCGCGCCGATCAGGCGCGGGATCGCCCGCACCCTGGTCATCAGGCCTGGCGACCCAGGCTTGGTCACTTCGCGGTACGTCCGCCACGCCGCCGCTGCCCGTGCTGCCTTCGCCATCATGTCGGACCCCCTACCCCCGCCTTTTCACGACATAACGTGTCGCTCAGGCGAGAGGTTCCATGGCCGGGTGCTCGAACGGCCTGGCCTGCTCTATCTGCGCCGCCACCCTGATCAGCAGGTCCTCCCGGCCGGTCGCCGCCACGAGTTGCACGCCCACCGGCAGGCCGGCCGCGGTCCTGTGCAGCGGCAATGAGATGGCGGGCTGGCCGGTCGCGTTGACCGGCGAGGTGTACGACACGGCGTGCCCGGTCCTGCCGAAGGCAAGGCTGAGATCATCGGGCGGGATCCAGCCCAGCGGGAACGGCGCGACCGCCAGCGACGGCATCAGCAGCAGGTCGTGGCCCGCGCTCCACCACGCGGCCATGCGGCGGCGGAAGGCGTCCATCCACTGCGTGGCCTGGATGTGCTCGGCCGCGCTGTGCGTGCGCGCGACGCTCACCATGGCGGCGTTACGTGGCTCCAGCTCGTCCAGCTCGACCGTCTTGCCGCGGAGCTCACCCAGAGTCGCGACCTGCGCGGCGAGGTTGTTGGCCACGATTGTGCCGAAGTGCCCGGAGAAGTCGCGGTCGCCGAGCGCTTCGGGGCCGCCCGGCGCCACGTCGTGGCCGAGCGACTCCAGCAGCGCCGCCGCCCCGGTAACGGCCTCGGTCAGCTCGGGCACCTCGGGCACGTCGCCTCTCGGATGCGTGGTGACGTACCCGATCCGCAGCCGCCCCGGGTCCCTGCCGACCTCGGCGGCCAGCGGCCCCGGCAGGGCGGGAGCCTCGTACGGGTCGCCCGGGTGGAACCCGGAGACGACGTCCAGCGCGGCGGCCGTGTCGCGGACGGTCCTGGTGACGAAACCCGGGCACGAGAAGCCGCTCCAGCCCTCCCCCAGGGCCGGCCCCAGACTCACCCGGCCGCGCGACGGCTTGAGCCCCACCAGCCCGCACAGGGACGCTGGGATGCGGATCGACCCGCCGCCGTCGCTGGCGGTGGCCAGCGCCACCATCCCCGCCGCCACCGCCGCGGCCGAGCCGCCGCTGGACCCGCCGGCCGAATACGCCGGATCGTACGGGTTCCGCGTCGGCCCGAACGCCACCGGCTCCGTGGTGATCGTGCTGCCGAACTCGGGTGTGTTCGTCCGCCCGAGCACCACGAACCCGGCCTCGCGCAGCCGCGTGACCCCGTAGCCGTCCTCGGCTGCCTCGACACCGTCCCGCACATTCGATCCTGCGGCGTACGGCTCACCCGCCTGCCGCCACCCGAGGTCCTTCAGCAGGATCGGCACGCCCGCGAACGGGGCACCCGCCGGTACGGAATCGAGCTCGGCCAGCGCCCGCTCGAAGCGACGGTAGATGACGGCGTTGAGCTCACCGTCGCGGGCCTCGATGGCCGCGATCGCGGCCTCGGCCAGCTCCCGCGCCGACACCTGGCCGTTCTTGATCGCCAGTGCCTGCCCGACCGCGTCCAGCTTCAGTACGTCACGCATGTGCTACTCCTTGGGGGCCAGGTCCCGTACAGCCTGCTCGATGGGGATCTCCCCGCCCGGGATGGGGGCGAGGACGGGAGTGTCGAGGCCGTTGTCCACGTACTGCTGGATCCTGGCCCGGCAGGTGGCCGCGTCGCCGTGCACGATCAGCGCGTCCACCACGTCGTCGGGGATGGCCTTGAGCGCCGCCTGACGGTCGCCGGCCGCCCACGCCTCGTGCATGGGCCGTAGCACCTCGCCCCGGCCCAGCCAATCGTGGAACGCGGCGTACACGGGGACGGTCAGGTAGCTGGCGAGCATCCATCTGGCCATTTCGCGGACCTTGTCGGTGTCCTCGCTCACGCACACGAACAGGCGGGCGATCAGCTCGGTGTCCGGGCCGATCTCGGCGCGTACCCGGCGCACGTCGTCGGGTGAGAGCCAGTTCGTGATCGCGCCGTCGGCCTCCTCCGCGGCCAGGTGGAGCATCCGCGGCCGCAGCGCGGCCAGCACGATCTTCGGCTGGACCTTGGGCGCCCGCTCCAGCTTGAACCCCTTGATCTCGAACGTCTCGTACGCCTCCGAGACCTTCTCCCCAGCCAGCGCCGCTTTCAGAAATCGGAGCGTGTCCCGGGTACGCGCGTACGGCTTGGTGAACTCGCCGGCGTTCCATCGCTCGACGATCGCCGGCGAGGACGCGCCGATGCCCAGCACGAACCGCCCGGGCGCCAGGTCGGCCAGCGTGGCCGCGGACATGGCGAGCAGGCCCGGGCCACGGGTGGAGACGGGCACGATGGCGCTGCCCAGCCTGATCCCCGGCGCCCACTGGGCGGCCAGGGCCAGCGGCGTGAAACCGTCGGCGCCGTTGACCTCGGCCGACCACGCGTCGGTGTAGCCGAGCCCCGGCAGTTCCGCGATGAGTTCCTGGGACCTCGACAGGGAGCGGTCGTAGAAGGGGATCGTCATGCCCCAGTTCTGCGTCATTCACGGCCTCCAGATCTTTAAGGCCGACCATACCAACCGCTCGGTATGTCCCCCTAGGCGCGCAACTCGTGGACCGCCGCGATGAAGTCCTTGGTGATGCCCCGCAGCCCCGGCAGATGCGACAGGCCGACCAGCCGGTCCACCAGCGGCACCGTGACCTCGATCAGCCGGTACGTGCGCGCGCAGCCCGGCGAGGTGTCGTGCACCCAGAACAGGACCATGCCCATGGACAGCAGCCAGAGCAACTCGGGCAGTTCCTCCCGCAGCTCGGCGTTCATGCGGTCGCGCGACCCCTCCACGACCTGGCGGTAAATGGCGATGGAGGCTTCGCGGGCCGGGGACGACTGCGCGCTGAAAGGGCTCAGGGGGTTGGTGGGCTCGGCCGCGTGCTTGAAGAATTTCACGGCGAACTCGTGGTAGGGCTCGGACACGCGTACCCACTCGCGCAACACGCCGCTCAGCCGGGCCGCGAACAACGTCTCGGTGGCCAGAAACTCCCTGCAGGCCTCCTCGTGCTCGGCCTGGGCGCGGTCGTAGTACGCCTGGATCAACGCCTCCTTGCTGTCGAAGTAGTAATAGGCGTTGCCCACGGAGACCCCGGCCTCGGCGGCGATGGCGCGCATCGTGGTCGCGTCGAAGCCACGCTCCCTGAACAGTCGCAACGCCGTCTCGACGATGACCTCGCGGGTGCTCTCCGATCCGCGGTTTCGGGTTTGGGACACGTCCGTCACTTTACGTCGGTATGCGCCCTCGAGCAGGAAACCTGCTCATCAAACTGACGATCCACCGCCACACCGGTCAGGACCGCAGCGGCAGTCCGATTTCGCTGGTTTCCTGCTCGTTGGTCATGAAGGCGCACGGTGATCACCGTCACAAGGCAAAGTTGCCTCCGGGGCAGGAGTTATCTCGTGTGAATGGTGGGATTGTCGATTGTGGCGGAAGGGCTATTTCCGCGAAAAGGCATCGACATGTGGATACGTGGAACAGTGCGCCTCACCGTAGTCGCGCTCTTCGGCATAGAGACCACCATAATCGCGCTCGCCTCGGCCGCCTCCGCGGCCACCCAATCCGATGGGGGGCCGGCGGTGAGCAGCCCGTACGAGGCCGAGCTCCGCTACGGGCCGCCGGGGTCCGGACATCCGGGCACGAACGGGGCGCTCTCCGACGCACTCGGCCCGCGGAACGGAACCTTGACGCTCCAGCGCCTCATGAGGGCCACAGGAGATCTTCAGGATGTCCAGGACTGGCAACCGACATACGACGACGGCCTCTCCTGGACCATGCAGGACATGAGAGGCCCTCAGGAGAGCCAGAAACGGCCTCCTGCGGCCCAGGAGCCCCCTGAGGCGTACACGCCCCAGGGGGAGACGCAGCAGCGCTCTCCGGCACCTACGGCGGCACCCGCGAAGAAGACCGATCAGACGCGGACACAAGAGGACGCGACCCGGACCCGGAAGGCCGCGAGCAAGGCCAAGTCCCTGCGCAGCTCCGTGCGTAACGGAGTGGTGCGCATCCCGCTGGGCCGCAAGCAACTGACCATCGACCTGAACCGCGCCCTGCCCAGGCAGGCGGCCGTGCGCATGTCCCACGGCACGGCGACCGGCTGGCTGGAGAGCGCGGGACTGCGGACGAGGTCCACCGGCAACTGCACGAGCAAGCACCTGCACCACTGCACCTCTCTCGACGAGGTGCGGACCGGCACGATCGTGCGCGCCATTGAACTGAAGCAGCAGAGCGGCTGCCCCATCATGGTCACGGGCGGCACGGAGGCAGGCCACGCGCCGGGCCAGTTCAGCCACGGCAACGGCTACAAGCTGGACATCGGCCACAACTCCTGCATCGACCGCTATATCACCGCGAACCATGAGAGGGTCGGCACCCGCAGCGACGGCGCCGCGCTCTACCGCTCCGGCTCAGGCCCGACGTTCGCCGACGAGAGCGACCACTGGGACATCCTCTTCAAGTGACGGACGCCTTCATGTGACAACGCCTTGTGGTGAGGGGCGCTTTCAAAAAGAACGTGGACGCCGCACGAAACGCGCGGCGCCCACCACCACTGAGGGTTACAGCTCGGTCGCGACCAGCTCGGCGATCTCCGCCGCGTTGAGCGCCGCGCCCTTGCGCAGGTTGTCACCGCACACGAACAGGTCGAGCGTGTTGGGGAAGTCGATCGCTTGGCGAATCCGGCCCACGTAGGTCGGGTCGGTGCCCACCACGTCGAGAGGCGTCGGGTAAACCCCGTTCGCCGGGTCGTCCATGAGGACCACCGTCGGCGCCGCCTCGAGAACCCGGTGCGCGTCCGCGACCGTGATCTCGCGCTCGAAGCGCGCGTGCACGGCCAGCGAATGCGTCGTCACCACCGGCACGCGTACGCAGGTCGCGGAGACCTTCAGGTCCGGGATGCCGAGGATCTTGCGTGACTCGTTGCGGAGCTTGAGCTCCTCGGAAGCCCAGCCGTCGTCCTTGAGCGATCCGGCCCACGGCACCACGTTGAACGCGATCGGCGCGGGGAACGGCGACTCCGCAGGCAGCTTGTTGGCCAGCACCTTGCGGACGTCGCCGGCCGCCTGGCCGATCGTGCGGTCGCCGGCCAGCGCCTCGACCTCGTCGTAGAGCCGGGCCGAGCCGGCCACGCCGGCGCCCGACACCGCCTGGTAGGACGCGACGACCAGCTCCGTGAGCGTGAACTCGGCGTGCAGCGCGCCCATGGCAGCCATCATCGACAACGTCGTGCAGTTGGGCGTGGAGATGATGCTCCGTGGGCGGTTGCGCGCGTCGAGCGGGTTGACCTCGGGCACGACCAGCGGGACGTCCGGGTCCATCCGGAACGTGCCGGACTTGTCGATCGCGATCGCACCGCGCTCGGCCGCGATCGGAACCCACACGGCCGACACCTCGTCGGGCACGTCGAAGATGGCGATGTCGATGCCGTCGAACACCTCGGGTGCCAGCGCCTGCACGACGACGTCCTCGCCGCGTACCTGGAGCACCTTGCCCGCCGAGCGGGGCGAGGCGACGAGACGGATCTCGCCCCAGATGTCCTCACGCGTCGAGACAATGTCCCGCATGACGGAGCCCACGGCTCCGGTGGCCCCGATCAGGGCGAGATTAGGCCTACTCATCGTCCAGAACCTCCATACACCACGGCTTCGACCTGGTCGGCGTCGAGATCGAAGGCGCGGTGCGCGGCCGCCACCGCCGCGTCGATCGCGTCCTGCTCGACGATCACAGAGATGCGGATCTCCGAAGTGGAGATCATCTCGATGTTGACCCCCGCGTCGGCGAGGGCCGCGAAGAACGTCGCCGTGACGCCGGGGTGCGAGCGCATGCCCGCGCCGATCAGCGACACCTTCCCGATCTGGTCGTCGAAGAGCAGCGACTCGTAACCGATCTGGGCCTGGATCTTCTTCAGCGCCGTCAGCGCCGTCTGCGCGTCGGCCGTGGGCAGCGTGAAGGAGATGTCCGTGCGGCCGGTGGCCGCGGCCGAGACGTTCTGCACGATCATGTCAATGTTGATCTCGGCGTCGGCCAGCGTTTTGAAGATCGAGGCAGCCTCGCCGACCTTGTCGGGGACCCCGACAACAGTGATCTTGGCCTCGCTCCGGTCGTGCGCGACGCCGGAGATGATCGGCTGCTCCATCTCGGTTCCTTCGGTGTCTTCGGTGTAAGGGTCGGAGACGACCCAGGTGCCTTCCTTGGTGCTGAACGAGCTGCGCACGTGAATCGGCAGGTCGAACCGGCGCGCGTACTCGACACAGCGGAGATGAAGGATCTTGGCGCCGCAGGCGGCCATCTCCATCATCTCGTCGTAGGAGATCCTGGGGATCTTGCGGGCCGGCGGCACGATGCGCGGGTCGGCGGTGAAGATGCCGTCCACGTCGGTGTAGATCTCGCACACGTCGGCATCGAGGGCGGCCGCCAGCGCCACCGCCGTGGTGTCGGAGCCGCCGCGGCCCAGGGTCGTGATGTCCTTGGTGTCCTGCGAGACACCCTGGAACCCGGCCACGATCGCGATGTGGCCCTGGTCGATCGCCTCCTGGATACGGCTCGGCGTCACGTCGATGATGCGTGCCTTGCCATGCGTGGAGTCGGTGATCACACCTGCCTGCGAGCCGGTGAACGAGCGGGCCTCATGGCCCAGGTTGGCGATCGCCATCGCCAGCAGGGCCATCGAGATGCGCTCGCCCGAGGTCAGCAGCATGTCGAGCTCGCGTCCCGGCGGCAGCGGCGACACCTGCTCGGCCAGGTCGAGTAGCTCGTCCGTCGTGTCGCCCATGGCGGAGACGATCACGACCACGTTGTTGCCGGCTTTTTTCGTCGTGACGATCCGCTGCGCCACCCGCTTGATGCAGGAAGCGTCGGCGACGGACGAACCACCGTACTTTTGCACAACGAGCGCCACGAGAGTCTCCCGGTTTGGACTGTGAGCTGCCAGTCTACTGGGGCCCTCTCATGTGCCTGATGGTTCATACCACCATGTGGACGATCATCAGACCGTGGTTGCCTCTTCCGCCACGTCGAGGCGCGAGTGCGCGGCAAGCGCCTGCAGCGCCCGCATCGCGGCGCCCGCGTGGTTGCCCCAGGTGTTGAAGTAGGAGTATTGCCACCACCACAGCGCCTCGTGGGGGCGGCCGGCGTGATAGTGGCGCAGGCCGTGGATGAGGTCGGCGGCGACCGCGGTCAGATCGTCGGACAGCCGGTACGGCGTGACGCCGGTGTCCTTGTACGGGTCGAACACCTCGGCGTAGTCGTCGACGGGCCCGAGCCGCTCGGCCAGTGCGGTGCGCACGCCGTCGATGTCCGGGTCCTCGCTCATCGCCGGCTCGTTGTTGCCGGCGAGGATCACGTCCCTGTTCGCCCCGAGCTTGGCGCCGGCCAGGCTCACCTGTGCGACCTCGACCAGCAGCAACGACCAGATGGCGTCGCCGCCCTCGCCGCCGGCGACCCTGGTCAGGCCGTCCACGTAGTCCTGCGCGTGCACGGAGATCTCTTCCGCCAGCGCGCTCCACTGGTCAGACATCCAGCAGCCTCCGTCCTTCGAACGCGCGGCCCAAGGTCACCTCGTCGGCGTATTCGAGGTCACCGCCAACAGGCAGACCGCTGGCCAGTCGTGTCACTTTGATGCCCATCGGCTTGACCAGACGGGCGAGGTAGGTAGCCGTCGCCTCGCCCTCGAGGTTGGGGTCGGTGGCGAGGATGAGCTCGGTGACCCGGCCGTCGGCCAGGCGCGTCATGAGCTCGCGAATGCGCAGGTCGTCGGGGCCGATGCCGTCGATCGGGCTGATCGCGCCGCCGAGCACGTGGTAGGTGCCGCGGAATTCGCGGGTCTTCTCGATCGCCACGACGTCCTTGGGCTCCTCGACCACGCAGATCACATGCGTGTCGCGGCGGGTGTCGCGGCAGATGCGGCACTGCTCCTCGGAGGCCACGTTGCCGCAAACCCGGCAGAAGCGGACCTTCTCCTTGACCTCCAGCAACGCGTGCGCCAGCCGTTTGACGTCGGCCGGATCGGCCGCCAGCAGGTGGAACGCGATCCGCTGCGCGCTCTTGGGACCGACGCCGGGCAGCAGCCCCAGCTCGTCGATCAGATTCTGGACGACCCCTTCGTACATGCCTAGAACCCTGGCAACTGTCCGAGGCCGCCGCCACCCAGCCCCTGGGCCAGCGGGCCGAGTTTCTCTTGCTGCAGGTCGGCGGCCGCGCGTACGGCGTCGCGGACGGCCGCGATCACCAGGTCGGCGATCGTGTCCGCGGTGTCCTGCGGGTCACCGGCGTCGATGACGCTCGGATCGATCTTTAGCTCGAGCAGCTCGCCGGAGCCATTGACGACGGCCGTGACCAGGCCACCGCCTGATGAGCCCTCGATCTGCGCGTCGTTGAGCTCCTGCTGGGCGCTCACAAGCTGCTGCTGCATGAGCTGTGCCTGCTCCAGCAGCTGCTGCAGGTTGACATCCCCTGGGTTCACCGTCGTGCGCTCCTCGTGGCTCCGATTCTTGACTGCCACGAGCCTACGGTGTTTGGGCCGCGACATGCACTGGGGAGGTCCCCCTGTTTCGTCACCGGCCACCGTCCGGCGCCGGCATTTATGCCTGATGCGCCACGTGGGGCCGATGTTCCGCCGACCCAGGTTGGCTTCGCCGCCTTCATTTTGTGTTCTGGCCGGATCCCGGCCCCCCTCCAGTGTCCGAGACCCGGCCATCACGCCGACGGAGCGGCCGCACCACGCCGACGCGTCGGGAGCACGTTAGCCAGAGCAACGTTGCATACAGGTTGCGTTCGTTCAACCACCCTCTGCAATCACTAGAACTGGTTGCAAAGTTTGACAGTAAGGCGGATGCTACTAACTGACTACTTGGAGTGACCGATGAGTTACGCCCATCTCGACGCGTATTCCCGCCTCCTGCGCGGCGCGTACGAAGCCGCGATGACCAGCAGGCCGTGGCCAGTGGCGCCCCGCCGCCCGATCGAGGCGTCCTGGCACCGCTCGCTGGCGGCGGGGATCAGCCCGGAGATCACGAGCGCGCCTCTAGTCTACGACCTGGCCTACATCGACGACATTCGCCAAGCTCATCCCCTGCAGCCTCTGCTGCCCCTTCTCGCGCAGACTCTCGCCGGCCTGGCCGACGAGATCGGCCACGTCATGATCGTCACGGACGCCCATGGCCGGGTGCTGTGGCGCGAGGGCGGCACCGCGATCCTGCGCCGCGCCGACCAGATCGGCCTGTCCGACGGCCACCAGTGGGAGGAACGCAACGTCGGCACCAACGGCATCGGCACCGCCCTCGCGGTGGGCCGCCCGATGCACGTCTACTCGGAAGAGCACCTGATGCGGGCGCTGCACGTCTGGTCGTGCAGCGCCGCGCCGATCATCGACCCGGACTCCGACCGGGTCATCGGCTGCGTCGACATCAGCGGCACCGCCCGCACCCTCCACCCCTCCACCGTCGCCCTGGTCGGGGCCGCGGCCAAGCTCGCCGAGAGCGAGCTCGCCCTGCACATGCACGAACGCGACGACCGCCTGCGCCGCCGCTACGAGTCACTGCGCGGCCGGCCCGGCGTCCTGCTCTCCCCGACCGGCCGCGTCATCTCCGGCGACCCGGCGGGCCGGCTCGGCGAACGTGTTCCGCTGCTGGACGGCCATCTCGCGGACGACCCCGATCCGCCCAGCGATCGCCTCCTCCTCCCCACCCGTCCCGGCGAGCACCTGCGCGTGTCCGGGCAGCGCATGATCCTGCGCGACGGGACGGTCGGGCTGCTGGAGTCGTTCTCCGACGGCTACCTGCTGCGTACCGTCCCCACCGCGACGCCGCCGGCACTCGCCCTCTCGTTCCTCGGCGAGCGACCGCCCTTCGTCACGATGGGAGATCGTGAGCAACCGCTGTCGCTCCGGCACGCGGAGATCCTCGCCCTCCTCGCGCTGCACCAGCACGGGCTGACGGCCGAACAGCTCTCGTTCCACGTGTACGGCGACTACGGCAACCCGGTGACGATCAGGGCCGAGATTCACCGGCTGCGCGCGCAGCTGGGCAACGCGATCGCCGCGAAGCCGTACCGGCTGGCCTGTCCGATCGAGGCCGACTTCCTCGCCGTGCGCCGCCATCTCGCGGCCAAGGACCCGGCCGCGCTGGCACGCGCGTACACGGGGCCGCTGTTGCCGCGTTCGGAGTCCCCGGAGATCCGGCGGGAGCGGGACGAGCTCGAGGCCCAGGTGCGGGCTTGCCTGCTGCGGTACGGCTCTCCCGAGCACCTGTGGGCGTACGCCCAGACCCCCAACGGCCGCGACGATTACGAGATCCTGGAACGCCTCGCCGCCCTTCCCCCCACCGACGCCCGCTCCGCCGCCGCCCGCACCCGGCTTGCCTGAATTTTCTTTTTCTCTTCTTTTCGACTTCTTTCCGTCCCCCTGATGCCTGCGCCCTGACCGCGTCCGGGCGCGAGGGCGGGGGTTTCATTTCTTTTACGGCGGGGCCGAGGAGGCCGCCGCCCGCCGTCGTCACGGCCGCCCGTCCGCTCAACGCTCCTCGGGCATTCGGGCGCGGACCGCAACGTCGCGATGTTGCCCGCCTGAGCGGCCACGCCGTACCCACGTACGACAGGCGCGCTGCCGGCCCGGCGATTCCAGCCGCGAGCGCGTCGTCCGCGTGATGCTGACACCGGGGACGACGGACAGGCGGGTTATGGTCAGGTGTGGTCGATTTCGCCGATCACTCGGGCGCCGAGTTCGCGCTCCAGCAAGGCCATGCCCGAGACCGCGTCCACGTCGGCGTCCGCGTCGTTCAGGGGGTCGACCTCGTCGGACTCCGGTCCCTTGTTGCGGCCGGGGACGGTCTCCGGCCAGGCCGCGGCACCACTACGGGACGACGAGGCACGGGGACCGGCCTGGGCCGCCGCCTTCGCCGCCGACCGCGCGGCCGCCAGGCCCGCACCCGGCGAGGATCCGGCTGCGGACACGGTCCTGGTGGGATCCGGGGTCGGGGGGACGCCCGGGCCGGGGTCGTCGGGGGCGTCGGGCCAGGACTCGTCCGTGGTCTGCCGCCCTGGAGACGCCGCCGGAGGCTGGTCGGAGCCGCCCTGCTCCCCCTGATCGCCCTGCTCGCCCTGGTCGTCGTGAGAGGAGCCATGTGACGCCGTACGTCCCTGGGTGCCCGACACAACCTGCGCACCGGACATGCCCTGGGGACCCGGTAGGCCCTGGGGGCCTGGGTGCGTGTTCTGAGGGCCGTTCGTCGGGCCTGTGCCCGCGGGACCGGCCGACCCCTGTCCGCCTGGCGACGCGGGGGCACCGTGAGAGGGTGACTGCGGCGGACGGCCTCGAGACGGCTGCGGGGCAGGTGCGTTACCGACGACGGCCTCGACGCGCCAGGGGCCGCCGAGTACGTCGCTGAGCGCGCTGGCCACCACGGCGTCCTTGCCGCCGCCCGTGAAGTTCTTCATCGCGCCGACCTGGCTGAAGCCGAGCGTGACCAGGTTGCCTTCCACGCCCACGACCTGGGCGTTGGTGCTCACATTGGCCCAGACCACGATGCTGCGCTGCTTGAGCGCGGCCAGCACGGAAGGCCACTGCTGCTGCATGCCCCCCACACCAGTGCCGCTGCTCCCGCCCTGCCCGCCACCGGAAACCGCCGCACCAGCGGCCGGCGCCTGCGCGCCACCGGGAGAAGCCTGAGCACCACTGGCAGGCGCCTGCATGCCGCCACCCGCGGCCGCAGCACCGGGACGGACAGGCTCGGGCCAGTCATCCCCACCCGCCGATGCGGCCGCATGAGCCTGAGCCTGAACCTGAGCCGATTGAGCACCGGCAGGCGCCTGCGCGCCACCGGGAGAACCCTGAGCCGATTGAGCACCGGCAGACGACTGACCGACACCACCATGAGCCGGCTCGGCCGCAGGACCGGCGGACGACGTACCCGACGAGGCCCGGGCGGCCATCTGCGCGCCGGAAGAGGCTTGAGGAGCGGCCATCTGGGCGACGGAAGAGGCTCGGGCGGCCATCTGGGCGACGGCGCCGCCTCGTTCGAGGCGTTCGAGGCGCGCGAGCAGGGCCTCCTCACCGTGCGAGGCGCCGGGAAGCAGGACCCGGGCGCACATCAGCTCCAGCAGCAGCCGCGGCGACGTCGCACCGCGCATCTCGGTGAGGCCGGCGTTGAAGACCTCGGCCGCACGCGTCAGCTCGGCAGGCCCCATCGAGGACGCCTGCTGGACGAGCCGCTCCAGCTCGTCGGCGGGCCGGTCGAGCAGGCCGCTGGAGGCCGCCTCGGGGACGTTCGCGAGAATCACCAGGTCGCGGAAGCGCTCGAGCAGGTCGGAGGCGAAGCGGCGGGGGTCGTGGCCGCCCTCGATCACCCGGTTGACCGTGTGGAACACCTGGCCGCCATCGTGGGTGGCGAACGCGTGGACGACCTCGTCGAGCAGGTCGCCGTCGGTGTAGCCGAGCAGGGAGACGGCCTTGGCGTACGTGATGCCGTCCTCCTCCGCCCCTGCCAGCAGCTGGTCCAGGATCGACAGTGAGTCGCGCGCGGAGCCGGCGCCGGCGCGTACGACGAGGGGCAGCGCGTTCGGCTCGAAGGGCACGTTCTCGGAAGTGAGGATTTCCTCCAGCAACCCGCGGAGGGTGGTAGGCGGCATCAGCCTGAACGGGTAGTGGTGCGTACGCGACTTGATCGTGCCGATGACCTTTTCCGGCTCGGTCGTCGCGAAGATGAACTTCAGGTGCGGCGGGGGCTCCTCGACGAGCTTGAGCAGCGCGTTGAACCCTTCGCGGGTCACCATGTGCGCCTCGTCGATGATGTAGATCTTGTAGCGCGCGGAGACGGGAGCGAAGAACGCCCGCTCACGCAGGTCACGCGCGTCGTCCACACCACCATGCGAGGCGGCGTCGATCTCGATGACGTCAAGGTGACCGGGCCCCGTCGGGGCGAGTGCGACACATGACTCGCAGACACCACAAGGATCGGGCGTCGGGCCCTGCTCGCAGTTGAGAGAGCGAGCCAGGATACGGGCGCTGGAGGTCTTGCCACACCCCCGGGGGCCGCTGAACAGGTAGGCGTGGTTGATGCGGCCCGTTCGCAGCGCCTGCCGGAGCGGGTCCGTGACGTGCTCCTGACCCTTGACCTCGGCGAAGGTCCCGGGTCGATACTTGCGGTAAAGCGCAAGGCTCATGCGACCATCCCGCCTGCGAGGGGGCTCCCAACGAAGAGACCCCCCGCACACCCGCCAGAGCCCGCTTATCCTTGCTGCCTTCCGGCCCTGGGGAGGTTCACAGGATGACGCCGCGCGAGGGGTCCTTGGACAGTCTAGCCGGACACGGCAGTGCTCGCTCCACGCTCTTGCCACCGTTGAACGCAAAAAACGTGGTCTGCGCACGCCCGGAAGTCCGGTAAGCTCGACGGCGGAGGATTCGCCTAGTGGCCGAGGGCGCACGCTTGGAAAGCGTGTAAAGGGCAACCTTTCGGGGGTTCAAATCCCCCATCCTCCGCCAGTTCAGAAGGGGTGCGCCGGGATCGCGGCGCACCCCTTCTGGCGTTCCAGTCTCAGTTTTGGTCGCAGTTGGCATCAGCGCGTTACCTCGTTTCGGTGAACGATGGCGGGGCGGACAACGTCATAGCGGTGTGAAGCCCATCCATTGGATCAGCGTCGTCGCGGCGGCTGTCCTGCTGCTCGCCGCGGTCGTCCTGGCTCCGGGCACGGTCGGTGAGCCTGCGCCGCCGGTGCCGGCTTCGTGTCCGCAGCGATGGGACAGCAACGAGATCGGCCACTGGGTGCCGGATGCCGCCGACCTCGACGGGGTTGAGGACTCGCTCGTGCCCGGTACGCCCATAAGCGCGTTGATCTGCGCCTATCCCGGGCAGAACTCGGATCCGGGCAGGGAGCCGCTCGCCGGATCACGGACCTTGACCGATCAGGCCAGGTCGATGGCCTACGACCTGGGCTACCTTCCGGTCACCACCGATCGCGTCGGAAAGGCGTGCACGTTGATGGGCGGGCAGATGACGAACTATCTCATCCGGTTCGCCTACCCCGATGGCCAGGCGCTGTGGGTGGGCAGCGCCGAAGAGATCAACTCCTGCGTCACGACCACCAACGGCACGGTCGTCAGCAACTCGTACGTTGGGCGCAGCATCTCCGCTGCCTACCGCACCGGGACCTGGCAACGCCCCCAGCCGAAGAACCCTTGCGACCCGGCGACCGGACGGCGAGGCCAAAACGACCAGATGGTGCCCGATGGCGCGATCAAGGTGCTGATCTGCAGGAATGAACAGAGCGGGAGCTCCACACCGCGCCCGTCTCACGGGCCGGAGCATGGGGAGCAGCAGGCGCGTGTGCTGGCTGCGGAGCTGAACTCACTGGACGCCGAACCGGGCGGGAACACGTGCAGAGAAGTCGGTGGTGGACGACGGGAGATGCTCATACTGCACTTCGGTTACGAGGAGGGACCGCCAGCCTGGGTGCGGATCACTCCCCATTGCCGGCCCTCGGTGAACAACGGGCTGCTTGTGGGGAATCTGGACGATGCTCTTCTTGACCGGATAGGTCGGCTGGCGCCGCCTGCCTGAAGCCTGCCTGCCCTGGCAAGGCCCCACTCACTCACCGGTCGAACCACACCCTCGACGAAAACCTGCACAACTGCGCGAACACCACCGCAGGTAGCAGCACGCCGAGCACATTGCCCAACCAGCACCCATCAGGATTCCGAACGTCCCCAGAAGTCGTACGGATCCTTCCCCGGGCGGAACCCATGAGCCTCTGCCATGTCCGCCGCCTCCCGGAATCTGCGGGCGACGGCTGACGGCTCGTGGGCGTCACTTCCAAAGGTGACCGCTTCCCCGCCTTCCTCGCGCCACCACTTTACGAGAGTGGAGTGCAGCGGCACGACCGTGTTGATCTCAAGCGCCCTACCCGACTGGGCAGTCGCCCGCAGTGCGTGCCGGAACTCCTCTTCGAACGCCAAGAGATCGAATGGGCCGGCCTCGTGCTTGGGCCAATACCGGACCGGGTAGTCGATGTGGGCCAGGACGGAGAATACGTCGCTTTGGGTGACGAGCCTGGCGACTTCGGCGAGATACTCCCGCACCACCTCGGCTGCAGCCCGGTGCCCGTACAGGCCTGGCGGCTCGGCGAACCCTTCCCCGTCCGGCAGGCAGTGCAGCGACCCCAGCACGCGATCGAATCTCCCCACGCTCAACACCTTGGCTGCGGCCTCGGCATGCCAATGAGGTTCTCCGATCTCCAGGCCGCTCAGGATCCGCAGACCCGGAAACTGTTCGCGGCAACGCTCGATCGCCTCCAAATACCCGGCCGCGTCGAACTTTGGAGGAGTCAGCTGCCCCTCCGGCGTGCTCAAGGCCACCAGATGGTGATCTGGGTCGAGGGCATCGAGCGCGACCGTCCAGACCGTGTGGTCGAGGTGTTCGGAGAAGACGATCGCCGGCAGCCCATGGGCCACCGCCTGCGCGCAAGAGCGCTCCATCGAGCCCTTCGGTGCGTCCCAGGACCACTCACTGTGCACGTGACCGTCTGGAGGCATCGTCACGAGTCCTCCCTGCCCCGGACGTTAGTTTCGCGCTCGATACTATCGCCTTTGATAGTATCGAGTGGGGGTGAAACGGGAGGTGGCGCAGTGCGTCGGTTCATCGGGCGGGAACGGGAACTGCGCGTATTGGGCGCGACGTTCGAGAAGATCCGTGAGGGGGTCGGCTCTCAGAAGCCCGGCCAGTGCGTCATGCTGCGCGGCCGACGACGGGTCGGCAAATCGAGCCTTGTCGAGGAGTTCCTCAGCAGAGCCGAGGTCCCCTATCTCTTCTTCACCGCAGCAGGCGGATCTGCCTCGGACGAGTTGGCGGAGCTGCTCGACGCCGTCGCATCTTCCACGTTGCCGGAGCGGTCCCTGTTCGCCGAGGAGACGCCTGGGCAGTGGAACGCAGCCTTCAGGCTGCTGGCTGAGATCTTGCCCGACGACACCCCGAGCGTGGTCGTGATCGACGAAGTCCCGTACCTCATGGGAAGGGTCGACGCCTTCGAGGGCATGCTGCAGCGGGCATGGGATCGCCTGCTCAGCCGCAAGCCGGTGCTTCTGCTACTGGTCGGTTCCGATCTATCGATGATGGAGGCCCTGAACAGCTACGACCGGCCCTTCCACCAGCGAGGGACCGAGATGGTCCTTGGGCCGCTGAATCCCGCTGACATCGGCGACATGCTCAGCCTGGAGCCGGCTGCGGCCTTCGATGCCGCCCTGGTGACCGGCGGACTGCCGCTGATCTGCGCCGAGTGGCGACCGGATGCCTCGCTGTGGGAGTTCCTTCGCGACTCGCTCGACAACTCCATCTCCGCGCTCCTGGTATCGGCCGAGCGGTCGCTGGCCGCCGAGTTCCCGCCCCAGGCGATGAGCCGAGAGGTATTGCGGGCAATCGGGAGCGGAGAGCGTACGTTCACCAACATTGCCCGGGCCGCCGGCGGCATCGCACATACCACCCTCACTCGGGCAACCGACGTTCTGGCTGGCAAACGCGTGGTCGCCGCCGAACTGCCGGTCTCCCTGCGGCCCTCCAAGGAACGCCGCTACCGAGTGGCCGACCCGTATCTGCGGTTCTGGCTGGCCTTCCTCGACCCGCACATGGCGGAAATCGAACGGATGCGAGGCGACCTGACCTTGAGCCGGATCAAAGAGAACTGGACGAGTTGGCGCGGCCGGGCCATCGAACCGCTCGTCCGCGAATCCCTTGCCCGCCTCCTCCCCGACCGCGGCCTCCCCGCCGCCCCAGTCATCGGTGGCTACTGGACCCGCAACAACGACATCGAGATCGACCTGGTCGGTGCCGACCGCCAGCCGGTGGCCAAGCGACTGCTCTTCCTCGGATCGGTCAAGTGGCTGGAGAAGTCGGCATTCGACAGCCACGATCTGGCCGCACTGCACAAGCACCGGGCGGCGATCACCGATGATCCCGTACCGCTGGTCGCGGTCTCCCGCAGCGGCGTCAACTGTTCCGGGCTCCAGGCAGCCTACGGACCGGAAGAGCTGCTCACAGCTTGGCGCGCACACTGAACAGCCGGACACCCATCTGGCCGTGCCGGCGAGCAGGATCGGCTCGCGCCGCGGCTGATGCGTACTGCGGGGCTGGTCATCGAGTTCCTGCTGATCCTGCTGGCAATGCCGGGAGCCTGTTCAGGCGCTCACCACGGCCTTGGAGCGGTCGGTCGCCATGAGGATCGCGAAGCCGCCGAGCACCGTGCCCATGACGTACCGCTGGATCCGCAGCCAGAGCGGGCGGCCGGCCAGGAACGCCGCCAGGCTTCCCGCCGAGATCGCGATCAGGCCGTTGACCGTGGTGGCGACGACGATCTGCACCGACCCGAGCGCCAGGCTCTGCAGCAGCACGTGGCCCATGGCCGGGTCGATGAACTGCGGGAGCAGCGACAGGTACAGGATGGCGATCTTGGGGTTCAGCAGGCAGGTCAGCAGACCCATCGAGAAGAGCTTGGCCGGGCGCTCCGCGGGGAGTTCACGCGGTTGAAAGGCTGACGCGCCGCCGGGCTTGACGGCGTTCCAGGCCAGCCAGAGGAGGTAGGCGGCGCCGGCCAGTTTGAGCGCCGTGTACGCGGCCGGCACGTAGGCGAAGACGGCTGTCAGGCCCAGGCAGGTCGCGGCGAGGTAGACGGTGAAGCCCAGGAAGACGCCGGTGAGGGAGATCAGGCCCGCCCTCCGGCCTTGGGCGATCGAGCGGGAGATCAGGTAGATCATGTTCGGGCCGGGGGTAAGGACCATTCCCAGCGAAACCAGCGCGATTCCGATCAAGGCACCCGTCATGGCGGCAGATTAGCTGATACGTACCAAATGGCCTCACACTGCCCCCAGCAGCCCACATCCCGCCCCAGGTTGGAAGGGATGTCCTGCCATTGGGCGCTGAGGTGCCCAAGCGCGACAGAGCCGTCCCCGATAGACCCTTTGTCCCATACCGTGCGTATTGGATCCGCTACGGGGGAGGAAGTGCCTCGGGGGGATACATGCAGTTCGATGACGATGCGCAACTCGACCCGTCGCAGGTCGAGGACGTGCGGGCCGGCGGCCCGCAGCGAGGCGGGGGCGGAGGCGGCATGCCGGGCGGCTGCATGCTGCCGATCGGCGGCCGGGGCGGCGGATGCCTGCTGCTGATCCTGGGGGTGGCCGCGCTGTTCCTGTTCGGGGTGGTCCCTTCCCCGTTCACCGGCGACGAGGGCGGTCAGCAGGGAGGCGGCCGGCTGCCCAGCGCCCCGCCGCAGCTGTCCCCGAGCGGCAACCTGGCCGAGCGCTGCCGCACCGGCGCCGACGCCGACCAATCTGAGGACTGCCGCATCGTGGGCACGGTCAACAGCATCCAGGCCTACTGGCGGCAGGAGTTCAAGGAGCGCGGGCAGAAACCGTATGCCCCGGCCAAGACCGTGCTGTTCTCGCAGGCGGTCAACACCGGCTGTGGCACGGCCGACTCCTCCGTCGGGCCCTTCTACTGTCCCGGCGATCGCAGGGTCTACCTCGACCTGACCTTCTTCGGCACGCTCCAACGCGACTTCGGCGCCGAGGGCGGCCCGTTCGCCCAGGCGTACGTGGTGGCCCACGAGTACGGCCACCACGTGCAGAACCTCCTTGGCACCATGAACAAGGTCGGCAGGAACAACCGGCCCGGCGCCGACAGCCCGTCCGTACGGCTCGAACTGCAGGCCGACTGCTATGCCGGCGTCTGGGCGAACAACGCGGTCAAGACCGGCTTCTACCGGGCCCCGTTCTCCCAGACCGACATCGACCAGGCGCTCAGCGCGGCCGCGGCGGTCGGCGACGACAGCATCCAGCGCCGTTCCCAGGGCCGCGTCACCCCGGACGGCTTCACGCACGGCACCTCGCAGCAGCGCGAGAAGTGGTTCAGCACCGGGTACGAGACCGGCGACCCCACGCGGTGCGACACGTTCTCCGGGCGCATCTAGACGGCCCTTCGGGGCAGTGGTCCATGCGGGCACCCCCCGGAAGGAACGTCAGCCATGGACTTCAGAGACCAGGTCGACCTCGATCCCTCGCAGGTGGAGGACGCCGGCGGCCGGCCCTCCAGCGGCGGCTTTCCTGGCGGCATGGTCATAGGAGGCGGCGGCATCGTCAGCCTGATCATGCTCGTGCTGGTCTTCGTGCTGAACAACGTGGGCGGCGGCACCGAGCCCGCTCAGCGTCGGCCCCCGTCGAACCTGGCCGACCAGTGCCAGACGGGCAAGGACGCCGACCAGTCAGAACGGTGCCGCGTGGTCGGAGTGGTCAACAGCATCCAGGACTACTGGAAGCGTGAAATTTCCGAATATCGCCTGTCCAAGACCGTGCTGTACTCGGGCAGCTTACGTACCGGCTGCGGCGCCGCCAGCTCGGCCGTTGGCCCCTTCTACTGCCCCGGCGACCAGCGCGTCTATCTCGACCTGAGCTTCTTCGACCAGCTCCAGAGCAACTTCGGCGCCAAGGGCGGCCCGTTCGCCCAGGCGTACGTGATCGCCCACGAGTACGGTCACCACGTGCAGGACCTCCTCGGCGAGCTCGAGTCCGGCAGCTCGGTCCCCGTCGAGCTCCAGGCCGACTGCTACGCCGGAGTCTGGGCCCGCAACGCGGTCACCACCGGCTTCTACGAAAAGCCCTTCACCGAGGCGGAAATCGCCGAAGCCCTCGATGCGGCGGCCGCGGTCGGCGACGACAGAATCCAGCAGCGCACCCGAGGCAGAATCGATCCTGAATCGTTCACCCACGGCTCATCCGAGCAGCGCGTCGCCGCCTTCCAGCGCGGCTACAAAAACGGCGCGCCCGCTGAGTGCGCCCAAGCCGACCTGGGCTGACGCGTGGCCTGACGACGCCGGATAGCGCAAGGATTCGGATTCTCTCCTAAAATCAGTGGGGTGATCTTCAAGCTTGTCGGCGACGGACGCCCATATCCCGAACACGGTCTGACGAACCGAGAGTGGGCGCAGATTCCTCCACGGCAGGTCCGGCTCGACTCATTGATCACCACGAAGGCCATGCTGGACCTGCACTCGCTGCTCGCCGCCGACTCCACCTTCTACGGGGATCTTTTCCCGCACGTGGTCCAGTGGCAGGGCGAGCTCTATCTGGAGGACGGTCTGCACCGCGCGTTGCGCGCGGCCCTGCACCAACGATCGATCCTGCACGCCAGGGTCCTGGAACTGCCCAACTGAGAAAGGAAAAAAGGGAGCCGCGATTCGCGGCTCCCTTTTGTTATGTCAACCGTCGGGAGGACTCGGGCGTCACAGCAGCACCTTTCAACATCGTTTTGGAGAATGCCGTGTCCCACCCGCAGCAGCCGCCTGGGCAGCAGCCACCGCATGGATACGGAAACGGCTACGGTCCACCGACGCAGCCCGGCTACGGCCACCAGCCCCCAGTTCCACCGCCGCCGCCAGAGAGGGGCGGCAACCTCGGCATGATCCTGCTGCTGGCGATCGGCCTGCCGCTGCTGGTGCTCGGCGGCTGCGGCGCGGTGTTCTTCGTCCTCACAGCCAACTAGGTGTGCTGACCACGGACGAGTGAGAGCTGAGCACAACGCGAGAGGGCCCCGAATTCTCGGAGGCCCCGGGCTTCGGGGGTTTGAGGTCCATGAGCAGGTCATGGCGCACCAGGTCGAACGGCATGTCGAGCACCTCGGCAGGGATGCGCTCCAAGTCGATCTCGCCGCTGGTCCCCCAACCTCCGAGGAGAACCCGGGAAACCGTGGCTTTGGCGACCTCTTCCAGCGCTTCGGACGGGAGTCCTTGTTTGGTCCAGCGTGACCTTCCTCGGCGGAGCGTGAGCCTGGATCAGCGTCCCAGGACCCAGGGAAGCGCCGCTCGCGCCCTGGTATCGACTCAGCCACGCTCACGTGTGGGAGGAAGGGGGCAAGGGTGTCCGGCAAATGAAGGACGAAGGCGTCGTGCGACTGGAGGACAGTGAGGCATTCCGCGTAACCGAAGATCACGGATGATGATCGCCGCCAGGTGCTGGGAGAGCAGGCCGCCCGCCGCAGATGGCATCGAGGCGTACGGATGTGCCGCTTTCCGCGCGACTCTGCCGATGAGCGAGCACTCAGCAGTTTCGTGCCTGCTCTGGCCTCAGGGAATCCGGTCGCTGGTTCCTTGACGTCCTGTCGGTCCCCTGCTGGCCCGTGGTACGGGACGAGGACTGGAGGTCGGTGTGTTCAGGACGTCACGCAGGTCGAGTGGGGCGGGTGGTGGAAGGGGCTCGGCCTGTTCGGCGCGGAAGGCGCTGAGCATGTAGGCGACGAGTCGTCGAGACGCGGCCAGGGCCGCTTCGGTGGATTCGGTGATGATGCCGCTGTTGGCCATGAGCAGTAGGGCGAGGTCGTCCTGCGCGAAGTCGGCGCGCAGCCGCCCGGTCGCCTTGGCGCGGCGCGTCAGCTCGGCGAAGCCCTGTATGGCGCGATACCGTTCCTGTTCGACGTCGACCGCATCGGGGAACGCTGCCATGAAGGCCGTGCTGAAGCCACGGTCGGCGGCCTGCATGGTGCACACCTTCTCGATGGCCGTGCAGAACCCGCGCCACGGGTCCGGATCGGCCAGTGCGTCGTCGACGACCGACACGCATGCCTTGAACTGATCGGCGAACACCTCGGTGACCAGCGATTCCTTCGTGGGGAAACGGCGGTAGAGCGTCGCGACTCCCACGTGGGAATGCCGGGCGATCGCGGCCATCGGCACGTCGAGTCCGTGGTCTGCGAACAGTTCGCGGGCGACCTCCACGATGCGGTCGCGGTTCTGTCGCGCGTCGGCGCGCAACCCTACGGCCGCGCCGGGGACGGTCGGCATCCGAGATGTCTCAGCGCTCATGGTTCTCACTTTAGGTCAACCGGACGAGGCTCTCCACTTATGGTGTTACGTTGGCCGGCAAGAGATGCCCGTCGTGATGGAGGTACTGTGCGATACCGGGGGCCGCTTCCGAAGCGAGCGATCGGCCGTTTCAACTCCTGTGTCCTGACGTTGCGCTCCTCTCCTCGATGGGGCCGACTGATCAGCAGACGCCTCACGGTCGTCACCTACGTGGGGCGCCGCTCGGGACGCACCTTCAGCACACCCGTCGCCTTCCGGCGCACGGCCGGCACCGTCACGATCGGCGTTCAGTTTCCCGACGCCAAGCTGTGGTGGCGCAACTTCTTGGCCGAGGGTGGTCCGATATCGCTGCAGCTGGATGGGATCGACCGCACCGGGCATGCGGTCGCCAGACGTGACGAAGCGGGTCAGGTCACCGTCACCGTCCGGCTGGACGGGTGATGACGATGGCGCCGATCCGCCAGGGTCGAGGCTGACCCGGCGCAGCGCCTTGAAGGTGGTCTTGAGGAGGGAGTTCGCTCGCTCGCTCGGCGACACCGTGGACGCCGCGTATGAGCTGGTTGTACGCCTTCTACTCGATGGTGAGTTCGCCCCTTTTGGGGTTGTTCACCGGGTGGTGCAGCTCAGGTCACCAGGCCCCTGCGGTAGGCGTAGACCACCGCCTGCACCCGGTCACGCAGGTCGAGCTTGGTCAGGATGCGCGACACGTACGTCTTGACGGTCTCCTGGCTGATCACCAGCGTGGCGGCGATCTCGCTGTTGGACCGGCCGTCGGCGATCAGGCGCAGCACCTCCAGCTCGCGCGGGGTCAGTGCGGTCTCGCCGGGCGTGGCCTGGGCGGGGCGGATCCGGGAGGCGTACCTTCCGACGAGCTGCCGCGTCACCTCGGGGGCCAGCAGCGCGGCGCCGGCCGCGACGGTGCGGATGCCGTGCAGGAGCTGCGCCGGTGGGGCGTCCTTGAGGAGGAACCCGCTGGCGCCGGCCCGCAGCGCCTGGTAGACGTACTCGTCCAGGTTGAAGGTGGTGACGACGAGCACTTTGACAGGGTCCGCCACTCCGGCGCCGGCCAGCAGGCGGGTCGCCTCGATGCCGTCGAGGACCGGCATGCGCACGTCCATGACGACCATGTCGGGGTCGAGCCGGCGGGCGAGGTCGACCGCGGCGCGGCCGTCGCCGCACTCGCCCACCACCTCCAGGTCGGGCTGGGCGTCGATGATGGTGGCGAAGCCGGTGCGAATCAGCGCCTGGTCGTCGGAGATCAGGACCCGGATCGGTGTCGTCACGACGGGTTCTCGGCGGGGATGCGGGCTCGGACGAGGAAGCCGCCGCCCGCCTGCCGGTCGGCGCTGAACTCGCCACCGAGGGCTACGACCCGATCGCGGAGCCCGGCCAGGCCGCGTCCGCTCCCGCCGGGAGAGGCGGCCCGGGAGCCGGGGCCGTCGGTGCTGACCTCCACGCTGATCTCCTTCTCGCCGTAGCGCACGTGGACCACGGTGGGGCTGCCGTGGGCGTATTTGAGGGCGTTCGTCAGGGATTCCTGCACGACCCTATAGGTCACGAACTCGGCGCTGCCCGTCGAGTCCGCCGGGCTGCCCTCCTCGGTGAGCTTCACCGGCTGCCCGGCCCGGCGGGTCTGCTCCACGAGCGTGTGGAGCTCACCGGCGGAGGGCATGCTGACGTCGGTGTCGTGATCGGCTTTGAGCAGGTCGAGCATGTGCCGCAGGTCGGCGATGGCCCGTCGGCCGGTATCGGTGATGGCGCTCAGCGTAGCGTCGAGGCGGTCGGGGGCGGCGATCAGATAGCGTGCCGCCTCGGCCTGCACGACCATCGCCGTCACATGGTGGGTCACGACATCGTGGAGCTCGCGGGCGATGCGGGTGCGTTCGGCGGCGCGAGTGGCCTCGGCGACGTGGTGGCGGCGTTCGGCCTCGGCGGCGCGGGTGGAGCGCAGCCAGGCGCCGATGCCCCACGCGAGAGCCAGTGCCAGGTAGAACACCACGTACCCTTCCGGCCTCTCGGGCGCGCCGAGCCGGCCGAGCGCGAGCGCCAGCGGCACGTACGCCATGGAAAGGAGGACCACGGTGACGCGCCGGCCGCGCTCCAGGTGGGCGCCCGCGCTGATGAGCGCAATGGGCATCGCGTTGCTCGCGAACACGTGGTAGGCGCGGATCTGGTCGAGGGCGAAGCCGAGCGACACCAGGACGAGGCAGACGGCCGGCCACCGCCGCCGCACGGCGAGCGGAAGGCACTCCAGGGCGATCACCACGATGGCCAGCGCGTCGAAGGGGCGGGCCGGCAGGTCGCCGACCTGCGTCCCCTTGCCGTGGAGCGCCGGCAGGAGCGATACGACGGCCATCAGCAGCCCGAACGGTAGATCCCGGACCACAACGTCGCACCGCCGCCACAGGCCCGTGACCCGCGGTAGATCGATCACTGGGCGAGCGTAGCGGTCGCGCCGCTTCGGAGCGGGACCACGTTGCCGCGCCGGCGGGCCAGCCACATGAACCCGACCGTCAGCAGTAGGCCGAACACCACCGCGTACGGACTCGCCTCCGGTCCGAACTCACCGCCGGTGAGCAGGGCGGGGCCCGACGTCACACCGTGCAGCAGACCCTGCGACGCGCCGTTGCCCGAGACCTCGGTGCCGAAGATGCCGGCCGCGGCGAAGTTCCAGCCGAAGTGCACACCGATCGGCACCCACAGGGTGCGGGTGGCGGCGTAGGCGGCGGCGAGCATGCCGCCGGCCTCGATCGCAATGGCGATCGCACCCCACAGGTTGGCGTGCGGGTTGAACAGGTGCGACAGGCCGAACAGCAGGCCGGTCAGCACCAGCGCGATCCACGTCCCGGTGCGTTCCTCGACGATCCTGAACAGGATGCCGCGAAACAGCAGTTCCTCCGTCACCGCGGCGGCGGCCATGAACCCGACCATCGCCACCGCGCCCGGTACCGAGCCCATACCGTCGATCCGGTAGCCGCCCAGGAAGGCGATGTTCATGATGACGGCCGCGAACATCCCGACACCGATCAGCATCCCGCGGACGGTGGCGGCGACGGCGCCCTTCGCGACCACCTCGACCGGTGCGCGGCGCTCGGACCAGCGCACCATCCGGGCGTACACGAGTACGGCGAGCACGGCCGTCGCGACGCCGAGGAGCAGGGTGAGGAACGGGCTTCCCTGCACCGCGCCCACGATCATGCCGCCGGCGAAGGCGACTACCGCGACGGGGACGAGCTGTTTCAACAACCGCATGACGACTCTCTTACGTGGGGGACTCCGCGGCGGGTCGCCGCTACGCCGGGAAACATTAGGGATTCGGCGGCCTGGAATCGTCCCCGCGCGGTGGACATTCGCGAGTAGCTCGCACGGGGGACAGACGCGCATGCGATTCGTCGTACGACGCCGCCGCGACGTCCGCACCGGACGTTAGAGCGCGGCGATCGCGGCCCTGCCCGGCAGACCGCACTTGTCCCTCGCACGAGCTACCGGCGAATGTCCACCGTGCGGGGACGATCTCGGACCGCCCGATCCGTAGCGTTACGGCGCGGCCACGGCGCTCCGTCTGCGTTTCCCGCTACACCGCCGTGCGCATCATCCCGGCGTCGACTCCCTCACTGGAGGACCTCATGCTCCGCAAGATCAAGACATCCGTTGCGGCCGCGCTGTGCTGCACCGCGCTCGGCATGGGGGTCGCCGGCTGCGACGGCGACGCGATGGAGAACTGGGACCCCCTCGCCCCCGCCACACGGACTGCCGATGCCGCCCCGATCTCCGGGACCGAAAAGATCGATGTCGCGGGCCGATCGGTGAACGTGTCCTGTTCCGGCGACCCGCAGAAAGGCCAGCCGGTCATCATCCTGATGCACGGAGCAGGCGATGGGCTGGACAAGCTGGCCGCCCTCCAGCAGACGCTGAGCAAGAAGAACCGGGTGTGTTCCTACGACCGGCTCGGAGCGGGCGCCAGCGACCAGCCGGACGGCCCACAGGACTTCTCCAGCACGGGCAAGATCCTGACCGGCGTGCTCGCCCGCGTCGCCGATGACGGTCCGGTCGTCCTGGCCGGGCACTCCCTGGGCGGGCTCATCGCCGCCAGGTACACACCCGACCACCAGGACCGGGTCAAGGGGCTGGTCCTGATGGACGCCACCCCGCCCACGATGCTGGCCGATATCACCAAGTCGATCCCCGAATCCGCCAAGGGCCCGGCGGCCGAGGTGCGCGCGCAGAACCTCGCGATATTCAAGGGGCAGAACCCGGAGAAGCTCGTCATCACCGACAGCAAGGTCACCTCAGCCGGGAACATCCCAGTGGAGGTGATCCAGCACGGCAAGCCGTACCTCGCGGCCGTCCCCGAGTACGGGCCGCGCCTGGAGCAGGCGTGGACCGCGGGCCAGCGCAAGTGGCTCGCGCTGGCCAGCGGTAGCAAGCTGAGCACGGCCGCGAACAGCGGCCACTACATCTACCTCGACCAGCCCGATGTCGCCGTCCAGGCCATCGAGCGCGTCGCCGCGCAGGCCGCACGTCAAGCGCAGGGTGGATAACTCGCCGGTTTGATGCTTCAGGCTGCCGGGCGCTCGGCCGCGCGGGCGGTGAGGCGTTCCCAGTTGCGGTGGGCGATGTCGGCCTTCTGATCGTCGGTGAAGGGCGCGCCCTCCAGGAAGGAGCGGGCGGCGCCGTTGCTGGTGTCGACGTAGGGGAAGCCGCCGGGACGGAAGCCGTAGGTGAAGGGGTAGTCGGTGGAGTACAGCATCCGGTCGGTGCCCATGACCTCGGCGGTCCAGCGCAGGTAGCGGGGGCTGTTGGTGCCGCTGCCGGCGACCCAGAAGTTCTGCTTGAAGTAGCCGGCGAGCGGCCGCTGAAGGCCGCCGGCCTCGGCGAAGAATCCGGTGTGGTCGAGGTAGAACATGACGACCTCGCCCCAGTGCCCAGCGATCACCTGCAGGTCGGGGAACCGGTCGAAGACCCCCGAGAAGATCATCCGTAGGTACTGCACGCCCAGGTCGTAGTACCAGCCGATCGCCGCTCCGGCCAGCGGTGTGCCGATCGGTCCGAGGTCGGAGTAGTAGGCGTCGATCACCGGCTGGGCCGGCGTCTGCGGGTGGAAGTGCAGCGGCACACCGAGCCGCTCGGCGGTGGCGTACAGCTCGTCGTTGTCCGGATGGTCGGCCAGTTTGTCCCCAGTGCGGCCGTACAGCATGGCGCCGGGAAAGCCCAGCTCGACCACCGCGCGCTCCAGTTCGGCCGCGGCCGCGGCCGGCGACTGAGTGGGGATCGCGGCGAACGCCTGGAACCGGTCGGGGCGCGAGGCGACGATCTCCGCGAGCTGGTCGTTGGCCTCACGGGCCACGATGATCGCGTCGGCCTCCGGCAGGTCCTGCACACCCGGCGACGACAGGGACAGCACGGCGACGTCGATGCCCTGGTCGTCCATGTGGGCCAGCCGCTGCTCACCGACCTCGCGCAGGTTCTTGGCGATCGGGCTGTCGCCGAAGCCGCGGGCGGGGATCTGCGGCGATCCGGCCCGCTGGTACGCCTCGTAAACGGCGGGCACCACGACAGTCTCTTCCACTCCGATGATCCGCAAACGATCGGACATGCGACGCTCCTTGCACTGACGTTTCCATTGGAACGATGAGAACGTTATCATTGATAATAACGATGCTAACATGAATCTGTTAACGCTCATCACCGCCCGCGCTGTATGCGCTGATGTACGGCGAACCCGCCAGGTCCACCACCGTTTTCCGGATCAGCCTCGAACTCCTCATGGAGCGCATCCACCGCCTGGCCGTCGCGGGCCTGCTGCGCGTCGAGGAGGACCTCGCGGCCCAGATCATCCACGCCACCGCACGCGGCGCCGCCCTGACCTGGCTGTCTCTGCCCGAGCCCCAGCGCAACCCCGCCCTCCCCGCGCTGCGCGAAGCGGTGATCACCGCCGCCACCACCCAGGAACCGGCCGTGCAGGAACAGGGCCCGGCCGGCGCCGCCCGCGCCCTGCGCGCCGCACTGCCCGACCAGAACGTAAAGAGTTCAATGATCCCGGAGGTGTCGATCGCCCCGGGCGAGATCGCGTTGACGCGGATGCCCCGGCCCTTGAGTTCGTTCGCCCACGTCCGCGCAAAAGACCGGACGGCAGCCTTGGAGGCTGAGAAGACGCCGAAGGCCGGTGCGCCGTGCTCGGCGGCGGTGGAGGTGTTCAGGATCATTGAGGCGCCGTCGTTGAGCAGCGGCAGCGCAGCACCCCTCAGCAGAGTGGAACCCCGTGGTGATCCCCTCGGCCCGGGATCAGCAGCCCTGCCTTGGTTAGGATGTGCCGCTGCCGCAGCAGGAACTGGGTCGCGGTGGAAGAGCGTAAGTAGACGATCCGCGCCGGTGCTCCCCAGAAGGACGAAGCCCCGTTTTGCCTGTCGAAAATACTGTCGTCGATCAGCGCCCGAAACAGACCACCCGACGCGGTGTTCATCCCTCGCCGTCCGATCTCGGGCTGCCACTGGACTGCCTGTCGGGAAACCGTCTAATCCCAACACGCTTGTGGCGTGCCCAACGAAGACCTACTTGGGGCTGGGGAGGCAGTCGGGAGCAGGGAGCCTTGATGTGGTGGGTGAATGGAGTGTGGTGATGCCGGCGAGGACGAGGTCGATGCCGGTGAGGAATTGTTCGCGGTCGTCGTGCTCGCGCATCTGGTCGGCGATGGCCCGGATGAACGGGTAGTCGTCGGGGTCGAGGTCTTGCCATGCCCTGGATGCGGTGTTGAGGAACTCGGCGCGGTCCGCTTCGGAGCCAGGGACGCTGTCGTCGCCGGTGTTCTGGGAGGTCTGGGTGGTGGCGCCGAGGATGTAGTGGACCAGCGTCGAGGTCGTGGTGAACCAGTCGCCTTGCGGCACGCCCAGCGTGCGGACTGGCCGGCCGATGCTTTCGAAGATCCGCAATGTCACCGGTCCCCAGGGGTTGCGGGTGAGCTGCACCGCGAGCTGGGCGGCGAGCCATGGGTGTTCGGTGACCGCGTCGAACAGGCCTAGTGCGACGGCGCGGATCTCGTCCTGGGGCGCGCCTATAGCCCCGCCGGCGTCGGTGGTTTCCGCGGGCTGAGCGGGCTGGGTGGGCTGGGCGGGTCGCGTGGCCAGGGCGGTGGCGACGACGGCGTCGGTCGCGGCCTCCAGCAACTCGTCCATGTTGCCGATGTGCCAGTAGATCGCGCCGGACCCGGTGGCCAGGCGGCCGGTCAGCGCCCGGACCGTCAAGGCACCCTTCCCCACCTCGTCCAGCAGCTCGACAGCGGTCTCGACGATGCGCTCCCGGGTGAGCACCTGCCTGCGTCGCTGTGACTGACGTGTCCGTATGGCCATGCTTGACATTCTGGCAGTTCTGGAGCATCGATCCAATATGGAGTACTGTTCCATCATTGGAGCGATGCTCCATAAGCCGCCCAGGTCTCGCCGGGCGGTCTTGATCGAAGGAGGCTCAACGTTGTATGACGTGGTGATCGTGGGTGCGGGCCCGGTGGGCCTGTTCCTTGCCGGTGAGCTCGCGCTGGCGGACTGCTCGGTCCTGGTGCTGGAGCGGGACCAGGAGGAGACCTCGCCGTGGAAGACGCTCCCGCTGGGGATGCGAGGCCTGAACGCCGGATCGGTCGAGACGTTCTACCGCCGCGGGATGCTGGAAGAGCTGCTGAAAGCCTCAGGCGCCCACGGGAAGCAGATCGGCGCGGACCCCGGCGCGCACGAGCCGCCGGCTCCTCGTGACGTGAGCCACTTCGCGGGCATGCGGCTCGACCCGGCCGACATCGACGTCGCCGCCCTCCCGTTCCGGCTGCCCGGCCCGGCGATGGAGGGCATCATGACCAGCCTCGACGCGGTCGGGACGGTACTGGCCGAGCGGGCGGCCAGTCTCGGCGTGCAGATCCTGCGGGGCGTTCCGGTCGAGGCCGTGACCCAGGACGGTGCCACCGTGGTCACACGAGCCGGCGGGCGCGACTATCAGGCGCGCTGGCTCGTGGGATGCGACGGCGGACGCAGCACGGTGCGCGAACTGGCGGGCTTTGACTTCGTCGGCACCGAACCGCTGTTCACCGGCTACGCCGCCCGCGTCGCCTTCGCCGGTCCGCAGAAGCTGGACCTGGGCTTCAACCTGACGCCGACCGGCATGTACCTGCGGACGCCCTTCGAGGGACACCTGGGCATGATGGACTTCGACGGCGGCGCCTTCGACCGCTCGCAGCCTCTGACGCGCGAGCACCTCCAGACGGTCCTGCGCCGGGTCTCCGGCACCGACGCGACACTCACCGAGGTCCACCTCGCCTCCAGCTTCACCGACCGCGCGATGCAGACCACGACCTACCGGAACGGCCGCATCCTGCTCGCCGGCGACGCCGCCCACATCCACTCCCCGCTCGGCGGCCAGGGACTAAACCTCGGCATCGGCGACGCCATGAACCTCGGCTGGAAACTCGCCGCCACCATCCACGGCACCGCGCCAGAGGGCCTGCTCGACACCTACACCGCCGAACGCCACCCCGTCGGGGCGGCGATCCTCGACTGGTCACGCGCCCAGGTCGCGACCATGAACCCCGGCCCCAACGCCCCGGCCCTGCGAGGGCTGGTGCACGACCTGCTCGACACCCGCGACGGGACCACCCACGTGTTCCGCAGCACCTCAGGACTGTCCCATCGCTACGACCTGGGCAGCGACCAGCCACTCGTCGGCCGGACCGCCCCGGACTTCCGTCTCGCCGACGGCACCCGCCTCGGCGACCTGCTGCGAGAAGGACACGGCGTCGCACTCGACTTCACCCCCGACCAGCGCCTGCACGACGCGGCGATGCCCTGGAAAGGCCGGATCCGCTACGCGGCCGGACCGGTGAGTAACGACCTCGGATTCGGCGCCCTGCTGATCCGGCCCGACGGCATCGTCGCCTGGACCGACGGCCACGACCCCGATCACGAGGCGTTCCGGCACGCCGCGACCCACTGGTTCGGCGACCCGACACCCTGACACGACGCCTCGAAGCCAGCCGGCACGCGGCGGCCAACCAGCCCCCAAGCGCCCCCGATCCACACCGATTCCGGGGCACCTTCGAAAAGAAGGGGAATTTCCATGCCGAGTGAAAACCCGACCCAGCCCGAGCTGAACAAGGAAGTGGTCCGCCGCTTCTACGAAGCCGTTCTCCGAGTATCCGGCGGCCCGGACTTTGCGACCATCAAAGAGCTGACCGACGAGCAGGAGATCGAGCTCAACTGGGGCCACCCCGACAGCGGCGTCCACAGGGGAGCCGCCATCGGTCCGGCGCGGCATCGGATGCACGAGCTGACCGGGTTGGACATCTCAGCCATCAGCATTGACGAGCTCATTGCCGACGGTCCCACGCGCGTGGTGGTGGTGGCCACGAACAGTGGCGCCGACATCCACGGCAACCCGTGGAGGATGACCGTTCTCGAGCTGGTCGACGTGACGAACGGCAAGATCACCAAGAAGCGTTCGTTCTACCAGGACACTGCGCTTCTACGGGATATCTCACTCCAACGCGAGGCGGCACTCGCGCAGAAGGCCGGAGAGGCCTGATCGCCCAACACGCCCCTTTCGCGCACGCCGCCGAAGCAGACGTGTCCGTATGTCATGAGCCCAAAACGGAGATGATCAGGGGGGCTGCGGGACTTGAGCAGGTGGGTCGCGAGCGGCCTTACCACGCCCATGTCCACGCCACCGCGTCATCCGCGCGCGCTGATCCGTTTCTCTTCAGGAAATGGCCCTTCCGGGAAATAACCTGGCGGCATGCCTCCATAAACGCCTAGCTCGGCCGTTTCGGCCGAGGGGCAGGATCGCCGCAAAATCACTACACGAAAGGTCGTCGGCCTGCCGCAGGAGCTCGACCCGGCCGATGACGATCTCGGGGTGTGGATCGAGCGCTACCTCGATCTCGCGGTGCGCGGGGTGCGCTCGGCCGAGGTGAGCGCGAAGATCAGCCGGCGTCTGGAGCTGTTCTCCTGGATCAGCCCCGCGCCTGAGCCCTCCAGCGGGCGGCCTGCGGGCGGCCTGCGCCGAGCACCTCTGTGCTCCCCGCCCAGTGCGATAGCGTGACCTGACCCAGAGCATCGAGCTGGGGCATCGAGCGCATCGTCACCGCGGAGAGCACGGCCATGGCCGCACCCGCCGAGACCTTCCGCCCCCACGTGGGGTGCACCTGATTCTTATCCGCGACGGCCAGGTCCGCATCGCACCGGCCCAGCGGCCGGAAGTCGAGATCGGTCAGCGCGTACTCCGGCCAGCCGCGATCCACTGGCTGACAGCCGGACTCGCGCTCGATGACTCCAACCACAGCGGCTTCGGTCGCCCGACGTGGCGTACCAGCGGTTTCCATTGCCCCGCGCGTCCATGCCACAGGACCGCGCATGAGCAGGAACCGGGCAGGGATTGGTCTTCGATTTGGACATCTGATCGGGACAGGTTTGGCCTCGTGAATCGAGGCCGCCACCGTTCCCGCGGTGTACGGGCCCTGGTTTCCGTTGCCGGGACCGGGCGCTCGGGCGCTCGGCGGGCGCGGGGCATGGTGGACGCCATGCCTGTCACCTTCGAGTAGAGGCAGGATCCTGATGAGCAGCACCAAACAGATCGACACCATGGGCACCACGTGGCGGCGCATGATGGGCCGCGCCGCGATGGGTGCGGCCGCCCTGACGCTGGCCGCGACCGCTGCCGCGGCGACAGCCGGCGCGGCCGTGGCGTCCACTGCCACGGCGACCGCGGCGGCACCGTCCGGCACGATCCGGATCACCAACACTAACCAGGCGCTGACCGGTGGAGTCATCAATTCCAAGGGCAACGGCGCAGTGTTCACCAGCGTCCTCGGCAACCAGATCGAAACGCAGCAGTGGGTCCTTAGTGATGACAGGCTGATCAACAAGACTCGCAGCCGCTGCCTGGAGGCTGGCAGTGGCGGCAGCATCTTCATCGCCGTGTGCGCGGGCAAGAAATCCCAGAAGTGGGCGTTTAAGCTCGCCGTCAAGGGCAAAGTGCCCACCGGCGACCAGTTCCGAATCCAGAACTTCCAGACCAAGGACTGCCTCAAGATCGGTGCCGTCAATTCCCAGCGGAACGCCCGGGTCGCCGCCGTGGAGTGCAAGGCTGAGCGCAACCAGAACTGGTTCGCCAACACTGTGTGACCCGAGCAGCTTGCGAGCGCTCTCCAGGCCGAGCCGCTGACGCGTGGTCGCCGGAGTCCTCGCACACGGCCGACAACAGCTGAACACTCGCAGTGGCGTAGCGGGTATGACCTCCGAGCGGAGCAGGGCGGCCAGCGCGTCCTGGGCGATCCGCTCGGCCCGGCCGGCTCTCTTGTCCGTGGCGATGGCCAGCTCGGAGCCGAGGCGTTGGAGCTGTAGCGAGAGCTTGCCGATCTCAGCCAGCTGCGTCGAGACGATCTGGCGGGCGTCGTCGCGTTCGGTAGTCAACTGCTCGACCTGCCAATGATGGTCCAGGACCAGGCGGAGCTTGGGCTTCCACAACAGCGCCGGCAACCGCTTGTGCAGACTGCCTGTAGCCCGTGGGTTTCCGTTGGCGTCTTGCCCGGCGCCGGCGAATAAGCCGATGAGGAAGCACGCGACGCCGCTGGTGACCAACACGAAGAACAGCACCCCGAGGTCCGACTGCTCCAAGGTGATCACGACGTTCGCCTCCGGATGATCGCCGCTATGCGGGCCCGTTGCTGCGCTGGCGTCGGATGCTCGAAAACGTGTGGGTGGGCGCGTCCGTGCGGTAGCGCCTAGCTTGACGGCTGAGATCAGTGGCGTTGATGGTCTTCGGCGGGGACTCGCTGCGGGACTTCGCCATGGCGCTGGTGGCCGGGATCGTCATGGAGACGCTGTCATCGGCGTTCGTGGCCGGTCCTGCGGCCGTCGTGCTCGCCAGGTTCGACCGCCGTCCACCGACCCCGCCGGCCGGGCGCACCGCCCCGCGTGACCGTACGGGCACCGGGGCGGTGCTCTGATCTCACAGGTCGCCGTCCCCACTCCGCCTCGTCGGGGCGAGGGCCGGCCGGCTGCGAACTTTGCCCGTTCCCGCGGGCTCCAACAGGGAGCGCCCACCATCCCGAACGGGGGAAAGTCCGGCCCCGCCGCCTCCGCCTACCTGTGCGCCAACCCGAAGGACTCATGCGCCCCTTGACGCCCTTGCGCGGTTCGATCGATGCCATGTCTCTGGCGTTCCTTCCGGGTCGGAAGGTGAGCGACCGCCGCCACCGGGAAACCGTCTGCGTGATCATGGCTGAGGGCTGATGCCCCCAAAAGGCCCCATGATCTTGGCAGACGAAGGGCCTCCAACCTGTTTGTCTAGGTCGGAGGCCCTTCTTAGCGGCGGTGGTGGTGGGATTTGAACCCACGGATGAGTTGCCCCATCACACGCTTTCGAGGCGTGCGCCCTCGGCCACTAGGCGACACCACCGCGAACGAGCTTACCGGATCCGCCGAGTGGCAAAGAACTGCTTTAGGATGGCCGAGCACTGCTCCGCCAGCACCCCCATGACGACCTCGGGTCGATGGTTGAGCCGGCGATCACGTACGACGTCCCAGAGCGAGCCCACGGCTCCGCCCTTCTCGTCGACGGCCCCGTACACGATCCGATCGACCCTGGCCTGCACCGCGGCCCCGGCGCACATCGTGCACGGCTCCAGCGTGACCACCAGTGTGCAGCCGCTCAACCGCCACTGGCCGCGCGCCGCGGCCGCCTGCCTGAGCGCGAGGACCTCGGCGTGGGCCGTCGGGTCGGAGGTGGACTCGCGGTCGTTGCCCGCCGCGGACAGGAGCTCGCCGCCCGGTCCGAGCACCACCGCGCCCACGGGGACCTCCTCCCTGGCGGCCGCCGCGACAGCCTCCTCCAGGGCCAGGCGCATGGCCTCTTCGTGGGTCACCGGTCCGGCGGGGTCACCGCAGCCGGTCGAGCTCGTCGGCGAACGACAGCCGCTCGGCGATCACCGACAGGATGTCGGCAGGCAACATGCCCTCTTCCATGCTGAGCTCCAGCAGCTCTTCTGAGCTCACGCCCAGGTCGCTGAGCAGCTCGAAGTCGCCGGCCGGGCGTACGCCGAGGCCGTTGCCCTCTTTGTCCGGCGCCACCCCGGCGAACTCGGCGAACAGCTCGCCCAGGCTGTTGGAGACTACGGCGTGCGCATCGGACAGGAACACGCGCGGCTCCTCCTCGCCCAGGTAGCGGGCGATGGCGAACCACTCGTCCTCGACCTCGACGCACAGCAGGGCCAGCTCGTCGCCGGTCAGCCCGAGCGCCTCGATGACCGCGTCGCCGAGGTCGTCGACGATCTCAGCGTCACTCAGATCGACCTCGGCGCCGCTCCAGCCGCCAGAGGTCCTGACGAAGGCCGCAGAGAAGGTGTTGGACGCCATGTCCACGCTCCAGGGGGTTAGCCGAAGACCGATTCGATGGCACGCTCGAACGGCTCCGAGAAGCCGAGCCGCGCGGCGATGCTGGACAGCACATCTTCGGGAAGCAGATCAATGTCGCCGGAGAGGATGCCCAGCTCCATCTCGTCCAACCCGAGATCGGCGAAGATCGACAGATCTCCTGCGGGGAGCACGGTCTCCTCGTCCTGGAGGATCTCGTCGAGCTCCTCCTCGTCCGGCACAGGAACGTCCAGGTAGTCGAGCGCCTGACGCGCCAGCGGGAAGTCCCATGAGGCGGCGATGTCGGACAGGAAGACGCTGACCCGATCGCCCAGCACCCGCAGCGCCACGAAGAACTCGTCCCCCACGGCGACCAGGCCGATCGTCCCGCTCTCGCTGGGCTGCTGCCGAAGTGCGTGGATCAGTCCCTTCAGATCGGACGTGAGCGTGACAGGCAGCAACCCGGCATCCCAGCGATCATCCTCGCGATAGACCACGATGGCGAAGTCGAGCGCGTCTTCGTCTGTCATCGCCATTCCCACCCGACCTCTGACCCGACAGATATCACCAGGACCCAATCGTTCCAGAAGCGACCACTAGGCGTGTGCCTCTCCGACCAAATTGTGATCAAAACCAATACCGCGAGGTGCCGTCACTTGCCTCACAAGATAGCGTGGCCCTCTATGGAGACCCTCGTCGTGGACCATCCTCTCGTGGCGCACAAGCTCACCACGCTGCGCGATGTCCGCACCGATTCACCCACTTTCCGCAGGCTCGCGGACGAGCTGGTGACGCTGCTGGCGTACGAGGCCACCCGTGACGTGCGGGTCACCGACGTCACCGTCGAGACGCCTGTCGCGCCCGCCAGGGGCGTGCACCTGGCCAAGCCCTACCCGCTGGTCGTGCCGATCCTGCGAGCCGGGCTCGGCATGCTCGACGGCATGACGAGGCTGTTGCCCACGGCCGAGGTGGGGTTCCTCGGCATGATCCGCGACGAGTCCACGCTGCAGGCGGAGACGTACGCCACCCGTCTGCCCGACGACCTGTCGGGACGGCAGTGCTTCGTGGTCGACCCCATGCTGGCAACCGGCGGGACGCTGGCGGCGGCCGTGCAGTTCCTGTTCGACCGGGGAGCCGTGGACGTCACCGCCATCTGCCTGCTGGTCGCCCCGGAGGGGCTCGCGTACATGGACAAGGTGTTCGCCAACTCCGGCAAGCCGATCCGCGTGGTGACCGCCGCCCTCGACGAGCGGCTCAACGAGAACGGCTACATCGTGCCCGGGCTCGGCGACGCGGGCGACCGCCTCTACGGCGTCGTCTGAGGCTCTTGGTATTTCGTCACTCCCTGTCGTCACTTCGTTACATAATGTGGTTAGGTGGGTACGAAGAGACGGGAAGGCAACTTCCGCATGCGCGTGGGGGAGCACGATGAGCTACATGCCCGGTGCCGAGGTGTCCTCGTGAACGAGCACATCGAGGCGGATCCGACTCCGTACGCGGACGTCGAGGCGGTGCTCCGCGAGGAGTTCGCCGGCGTCCACTCCACGAGCACCGTAACGCGCTGCGTGGAGGCGGCGCACTACGGTGCACTGGAGGTCACCGGCTACGCCCATCCCAGTCTTGTCGAACGCATCGCGCGCAAGCACCTTCACGTCCTGGCTCTGGTGGCCAGCGAACGTGGTTAACAAGATCAGAACCAACCTGCCAAGTCACCTTTACCCGGGCATCCGGGTGGGTAATGTATACGGCGGGTGGAGTGGGTAAGTGGCACGGAGGCGACGGTGCAGGTCAAAAAAGTCCTCACATACGGTGGTATCGCGTTTGTGGCGTACTACCTCTTGGCCCGACCAGCTGACGCCGCTAACGCGGTGAAGGGGGCGTTCGACACGGTGTTCAACGCGGCCGACTCGCTGGCCCAATTCGTGAACAATCTCTCATGAGACTTGTGACCCACGGGGACTCCGCCCCGGCGTCGGTCAGTCGCTACCTTCTCCCCACCGAACAACAACATCTCATGGTGCGGCGCCACCCTGCCATCCTGCTCCGCCCGGTCGCCGAGGTGTTCGCCGGCTTGGTCGTCGCCGGCCTCCTCAGCAAGTTCTTCGGCGACAACCAAGGAGGCGGCACGGCGCTGGTCGTCGTGTGGTGGCTGTGGCTCCTGCTGCTGATCCGTTTTGTATGGAAAGTCGCGGAGTGGTCAGTCGACTACTTTGTGGTGACCTCGAAACGGATGTTGCTCACCACGGGCCTCATTACTCGCAAGGTCGCGATGATGCCCTTGGCCAAGGTCACCGACATGAGCTTCCAGAGGACTCTCCTTGGGCGCATGCTCGGTTACGGTGAGTTCATCTTGGAATCGGCCGGCCAGGATCAGGCTCTGTCAACGGTCGAGTACATTCCGTATCCGGAGACCCTGTACCTCGAGGTCTGCCAGATGCTTTTCCCCAGCAAGGACGACGGCGACGATTAATCTCTGCGTGGAGAATTCTTCACGCGGGGATACCAGATTCGGCTACTTCATGCAATCATTGCGTGTTGTTGACCCTTCCCCGCCTTGAGAGATGAGATGCCGAGTCAGGGAACCATCGGTGACCGCGTCCGAGGACTGCGGCTGAACAGGCGGATGTCGCAGGCCCAGCTGGCCGGACCCGACCTGTCTGACAGTTATGTCTCCCTCATTGAGTCGGGCAAGCGCACGCCGACTCCTGTCGTGGCTCGGCTGCTGGCCGAGCGGCTCGGATGCACGACCGAGTTCCTCCTCCACGGGATCGAGCCTCGGCAGCGCATCGACACCGAGCTGGGACTGCGGCACGCCGAGCTCGAGCTGCAGCACGGCGACGCCGCCGTCGCCGCCGACCGCTTCACGGAGATCGTGAAGGCGGCCGACGAGGAAAACGCCATGCTGACCGCGCAGGCCCGGTTCGGTCGGGCACGCGCTCTCGAGGCCCAGGGTCGACTCGGCCAGGCGGTGGAGGCCTTCGAGCGCCTGCGCAGGGAGGCTGCGGCTCACCCCGAGCGGCTGGCCGACCTCCCGCTCACCATCTCGCTGAGCCGCTGCTACCAGCGGGCCGGCGACCGGCTGCGCGCTCGCGACCTGGCCACGTACGCGCTGGAGCAGGCCGAGCGGCTGTCCATCACCGAGGGCGAGATCGCCGTCGACCTGGCCACCGCGATCATCGAGGCACGCGGCGAGCAGGAGAGCGACTCCCGCGAGCTGGAATACGTCAAGCGCGTGCTGGACACGACAGGCGTTCCGCAGGTTATGGACCGTTCCGGAGAGATTCGCGCGTTGTGGCACGCGAGTGCCGCCGCCGCGGCAGGCGAGGACTCCGCGCTGGCCGTGCGCCTTGCCGACGACGCGATCATGGCTGGTCGCGCCTCCCGGCTCGCGTTGCAGCTCGCCCGGGCCGCCATGCACTGGTCCAGGATGGCCACCGCGCCGATCGACGAGGCCGGGCGGCTCGTGGCGGGCGCCTCCCAGGTCTTCGCCGGCTTCCCGGCCGCCGCCCGCGAACACGGCGAGAGCCTGATCGTGCACGCGCGGGTCAGACTGCGGGGCGGCGACCCCGTGCGGGCCACCGAGCTGGCCAATGCGGCGCTGGAGCCGTCGTCCGACCAGGCGGGCACCACGCCTGCCGAGGCGCGCCTGGTGCTCGCCACCGTGGCGCTCGACCATGGCCAGGACGCCGCGGCGGACCTCGCCATCGCTCATCGGATGCTGAGCGCGCTGGACCGGCCGGTGTTCGGCTCCGACCGGCAGGTCGCCCGCTGCTGGCGTGAGCTGGGCGACCTCTACGGCAGGGTCGGGTCTGTGACGCAGCAGACGGCGGCATATCGTAAAGCCCTTGAAGCCGCCGGAGTTCGCTCCGCCATGGCGGGAGTTACGGTCGACGCCATAGTTTCTCGCTGAACCTCCGGAGAGCTCCAGATTTGGCTTTTGAGTCTGGAATAATTAGGGTCAACCAGTCATTGACTCATAGGATGATTGGTTACCCCGGAGGAGGCGGACTGTGAGTCTGCGTACGGCGCAGCGAGCTTCGCTCGTCGACCAGGTGATCGACCAGCTCAAAGAGCAGATCACCTCAGGTTCGTGGCAGATGAACGGCAAGATCCCAACCGAGACCGTGCTGGCCGAGCAGCTCGGAGTGGGTCGCAACACCGTTCGCGAGGCCGTACGCGCGCTCACGCACGCCGGGCTGCTCGAGTGCCGTCAGGGGGACGGCACTTACGTCCGCGCGACCAGCGAGCTCTCCGGTGCCATGCTGAGGCGGCTGAAGCAGGCCGAGCAGTTGGAGATCCTCGAGGTACGCCGCGCGCTCGAGGTCGAGTCGGCGCGCCTGGCGGCCACCAGGCGCACCGATGAGGACATCGTCCGCATCGAGGCGGCGCTGGCCGAGCGGGACCGGGCGTGGGAGCTGGACGACCCCGACTCCTTCGTCGAGGCCGACCTGGCCTTCCACATGGCGGTCGCGCACGCCACGCACAACCTCGTGCTGATCGACCTGTACGAGGACTTCTCCGCGGCCCTGCGCGCCAGCATCACGGCGGCGGGCACGTCGCTGAACAAGAGCTACATCCCGCATGATGCGATCGCCCGGGCCATCTCGGCCGGGGACGCGACGGCGGCAGAGCGGGCCGGGCACGCCTGCATGGAGCACATCCTCATCGCGCTCACTGAGTCCTGAGCCGGTCGGCGTGATCTTTCGCGAAGTCGGTGAATGACCGGCCGGGACGGCCGATCACGTCCGTGAACGTCGGCGTCGTGTAGTCGCCCCAGCCCTGCGCGTACGCCGTGAGGTATTCCTTGGTGACCGCGGCGATCCACTCCGGCAGGCCCGCCGCGAGCATCGAACGTTGTGCGTCGTCCGGCGTGACCTGCTGGTAGGCGATGGGCGTGCCATACACCTCACCCAGGGCGGCGGCCGCGTCCCCCAGTGAGATGCTGGCCGGGCCCGTGAGAGTGTAGGTCTTGCCCTTGTGCGGCGCTGGATCACGCAGGACCGCGGCGGCGAAGTCGCCGATGTCGCGTACGTCGATCAGGCCGAGTCTGCCCTCGCCCGTCGCGCCGTAGAGGGTGTCGCCGTTCACCGAGCCGAAAAGGTTCTGCATGAAGAAGGCCGGGCGGATGACGGTCCAGTCGAGGCCTGAGGCCGCGAGCTCGACGTCGGACAGGGCGTGCAGCCGGCCGTTGCGGGTCGGCGCGTCATGGGCGGCGCCGATGGCCGACATGCGTACGACGTGGCCCACCCCGGCCTTCCTGGCCGCCCAGACGGCGTTCATGCTGGCATGGGGCGCCTGGGGGCCCATCGCGGTCAGCAGCCACAACGTGTCCACACCCTTGAACGCCTGGTCGAGCGTGGCCGGTTCGTCCAAATCCCCGACCGCCACCTGCACATCAGGCACATCCAATGTCGCCTTCGCCGCGTCGCGCACCAGAAGCCGCACGTCCTCCGTGCCCGCCAAGGACCGCAGCACTGCGCTGGAAACGGTGCCGGTGGCACCGGTGATCAAAATGGTCATCGTATTGTCCCCTCTTCCATGGACACGAGCTCGTCGATCAGGTCGAAAAAGGCCTGGATGCCAGGCAGGTTGGCGCCTTTCGCGCGGGAGGCGGCGAAGTCCTCCGGCGTACGCCACTCCACGATGTCCAGCCACTCGCCGTCGGACACGCGGACCAGCTTGGCGTCCAGGAATCCCGCCCGATCGGCCTGGAAGTCCGCGATCATCCCCGGGCGCGCCGCCAGGAGCCGGTCGGCACGGTCGGGTGCGACTCGGAACCTGGTGAGTTCCACCGTTGTCGTCATGCCACGACCATATAGTAATAATTAGTGACGGTCAAGATTAGTGACTAATTGGAGGGTGTGAGGTGCGCAGGAGCCAGCGCAAGCAGGAGAAGCCCGATCTCGGCATCCTGTCCAGCCGGACCCTTTTCAGCCTGCAGCGGGAGCTGTTCACCCGGCTGAGCGAGCAGGGGCATCCGCGGGTCCGCCCGCGGCACGGTGCGGTTATGGCGTACCTGGACGAGGAAGGCAGCAGGGCCACCGACCTGGCGGCACAGTCCGGGCAGCACAAGCAGGTGATCGGCACCCTGGTGGACGAGCTGGTGGAGCTGGGATACGTGGAACGCCGGCCGGACCCGGCCGACCGCCGCGCCAAGCTGATCGTGCCTACCGAGATAGGGCGCGATCACATGGCCAAGTCGGACGAGATTCTCGCCGCGATGGAGGCGGAGCATGCGCGGGCGGTGGGTGAGCAGGCATACGCGGACTTCAAGCGCGTCTTCAAGACGGTCGCCGACCGCCAAACCGGGAACGACCGCACCGACGCCCCGGATTGACCCGCCCGCCGCCCCGGCGCCCGCCCTCCACCGGCCGAGGCGACCGGTCGGCGCTTACAGGGAGGCATCGGTGCCCGTGCGCCGTTGCGGCGGCCGACCCTGTGCGGGTCAGAGGGCGTCTCCCTGGAGGCCATCAGCCCCGCACGCTGGATGGCGCCCCCTTGGCCCCGCCGTACAAAAGAAAGCCCTTGTTGCCGGCGAAGGCTCAGCCGTCACCCCATCGGGAAGCCTCCGTGTCTTACTGCTGGCGGAGGGACATGACCAGATAGCGGAAGGTCGGGGTGGCATCGCCGGGGACCTCCTGGATAAGGGCGGGCCTGGTCGGCGACTCCATGTTGATGCGGGCCAGCTCGCTCTCGATCCCCACCAGCCCGTCCAGCAGGAACTGCGACTGGAAGGCGATCTCGATGTCCTCACCCCGCAGCTCGCACTCGACCACCTCGGTCCCGCGCCCGATGTCACCGCCGCCCGCCTGGATCAGCACCTGCCCCTGCGTGAACGACAGCCGGATGGCGGTGTTGCGCTCGGCCACCAGCGCCACCCGCTTGATCGCGCTGACGAACGACGTCACCGGCACGTCGGCCCTGATCGACCAGTCGGTGGCCAGCCTGGCACGGTAGTCGATGAACTGCTCGTCGAGCAGCCGCACGGTCGTGCTGCGCCCCACGCTCTCGAACCCCGCCACCCCGTCGCCCATCGCGATCGACACCTCGCCACCGCGCAGCGACTTGGCCACCTCGACCAGCACTCGCGCCGGCACCATCGCGGAGACGGCCGCCTCAGGACTGGCCGGCCGCCAGGCGAAGTCGCGGGCGGCGATGCGGTATCGGTCGGTCGCCGCCATCGCCACGGACTCGCCCTCGATGTCGACCCTGATGCCGGTGAGCATCGGCAGCGTGTCGTCGCGACTGGCGGCAGGCGCCACCTGGCCAACGGCCGAGGCGAACACGCCGCCACCGACGGCGCCGATGGCCGGCGGCATCGTGGGCAGGGTCGGAAAGTCCTCGACCGGCATCGTGACGAGCCCGAACTCGGCACTGCCGCAGGTCAGCACCGCCTCAGGTCCCTCGGTGACGATCTCCACATCCTCGGCGGGCAGGCTCCGGCTGATCTCGGCCAGCAGTCGGCCGGGGATCAGCACGCTGCCCTCCTCGGCCACGTCGGCGTCGATCACAGCCCGGGCGGAGACGTCGTAGTCGAATGCGGACAGGCTCAGGTCCTCGCCTGCCTCCAGCAGGAGCCCGGACAGGACGGGCACCACAGGGCGGCTGGGCAGGACTCGGGCTGCCCATGCCACCGCCTCCGCAAGTACATCGCGGTTAACCCGGATTTTCACCTGTTACACCCCTTCGTCGCGCCGTGCCTCTATGAAAATAGCCGAGAGGACTGACAACACAGGGCCAGGTTGTTCAGCCGCGGCTGTTGAGGTACGCGAGCACGGCCAGCACGCGCCGGTTGTCGTCATCCGACGGCGCGAGGCCCAGCTTGGCGAAGATGTTGGCGGTGTGCTTGGCGACGGCGCTCTCGCTCAGATAGAGCCGCTGGGAGATCGCCGCGTTGGAGCGCCCTTCCGCCATGGCCTCGAGCACCTCCCGCTCCCTCGGCGTGAGCGCGGCCAGCGGCTCGTGCCTGGCGTTGCTGGCCAGCAGCTTGGCGATGACCTCGGGGTCCATGGCGGTGCCGCCCTTTGCGACCCTGCGTACCGCGTCGATGAACTGCTCAGCGTTGAAGACCCGGTCCTTGAGCAGGTAGCCGATCCCGCCCGAGCCGTCGGCCAGCAGCTCGCGGGCGTACAGCTGCTCGACGTGCTGGGACAGCACGAGGATCGGTAGGCCGGGCACCGACTTCCTGGCCGCGAGAGCGGCCTGCAGGCCCTCGTCGGTGAACGTGGGCGGCAGCCGCACGTCCACGATCGAGACGTCCGGGCGCAGTTCGAGCAGGCCCTTCAACAGCTCGGGGCCGGACTCCACGGCGCCCACGACCGTGAAGCCGTGGGCCTGCAACAGGTGGACGAGCCCGTCTCTGAGCAGGTAGAGGTCTTCGGCGATGAGCACGCGGTTCATGTGCACCAGGGTTTGGTCGGGGTGGCTTCTGCCATCCAGCGTTCGCGGTTGTGGGTCGCGGGGATGCGGATGGCCATGGCGTGCATGGTAAGCCCGAGCGCGATCATGCCGATGATCACCGGCCACTGCCAGACCTCGGGAAGGTGCAGTGCGAGGAACCAGGTTTTCTCGTCGAAGTCGATGATCTTGAAGATGGCCGCTACGAAACCCTGCGGGAAGGTGGGGCACCAGGCCGTCGCCCACAGGAAGGTGACCAGGATCATCTTCCGGCGGGGGAGCTTGGACAGATCGCCCGACCAGTGCTGCGGCAGCGCCCTGGGCATCTCCATCATCACGGTGGTGGGCCCGCCCGGCGGGCTGTTCAGCGCCAGTACCCCGTCGAAGGCGGCCAGCCGCCGCTCGATGCCGGCAAGGCCGCTGCCCTTGGCGGGGTCGGCGCCGCCCATGCCGTCGTCGGTGACCGTGATGCGCAGGTCGCCGCCATTGGAGCTGATGTCCACCGTCGCCGACCGGGCGTCGCCGTGCCGGGCGGCGTTGGAGAGCAGCTCGCTGACGGCGAAGTACACCGCCGCCTCCACGGGCGGCTCGGGCCGGTGCGGCATATCCACGTCCACGGTGACCCGCATCGGGCTGTCCATGGCGAGCGCGCGTACGGCGTCGCCGAGCCCGCGCTCGGCCAGCACCGGAGGATGGATGCCGCGGATGACCCGGCGCAGCTCGGTCAGCGTCTCGGAGGACGCCTCCCTGGCCTTGGAGAGCAGCGCCTTGGCGGACGCGGGATCCTTCTCCACGAGCTGCTCGACCGCGCCGAGCGTCATGCCGATCGCCACCAGCCTGGCCTGCGTGCCGTCGTGCAGGTCGCGCTCGATCCTGCGCATCTCGGCCGCCTGGGAGTCGGTCGCCAGGTTGCGCGTGCGCTTGAGGTGGCTCACCTGGCCTGCCAGGCGGCTCGCGGCGGTCGCGCCGAGCAGCAGGTCGCTCCAGAGCGCGTAAAGGCGCAGGCTCTGCGCGGGAAGCAGGATGAACAGCGGTAACAGCGCCACCTTCACCAGGGGGTCCAGCAACAGCCAGAGATCGTCGCGCCAGGTGGCCGGATCGCTGATCAGCCACTTCCAGCGATCGTTCCAGGCCGGAATGCGCGGCGATCTGTAGAGGGTACGGTCCGAGCGGTACAGCCCGTCCGCCTGCGGCACCGGGGGCGGGGGCTTGGGCAGGTAAGGGGGCTCGATCGTGATGTCCGTCCACGCGCCCAGCAGCCGCCTGTTGAGCCCGGTCAGCCTCCTGACCATCCGGGCCTGCGGCGGGAACAGGAAGACCATGCCCATCGCCACCGACAGAACCAGCATGACGATCGACAGAAAGATCACCGGCACCTCGACGACGAGCAACGCGAGAAGCACCGTGACCTGACCGAACCTCCGAAGCATGCCTTCAGTGTGCGACAGCGGACGGTTTGCGGTCACTGCACCTAGGTACACCGTTACCAGGCAGCTAGTCGGATTCCGCGATGTATCCGGTGTTCCTAGCGTCGAGGTCATGAAAATCATCGAGGTCAGGAACCTGCGCAAGCAGTATCCGAACCATCTGGCGGTCGACGATGTGTCGTTCGAGGTCGCCGAGGGTGAGATCTTCGGCATCCTCGGCCCGAACGGCGCCGGCAAGACCACCACCGTGGAATGCGTCGCGGGCCTGCGGGCGCCGGACGGCGGCACCGTACGGGTGGCCGGGCTGGATCCGCGGCAGGACCGGGCCGAGTTGCGCCGGGTGCTCGGCATGCAGCTGCAGAGCGCCGCCCTGCCGGAGAAGATCAAGGTGTGGGAGGCCCTGGACCTCTACGCCTCCTTCTACCCCGACCCGGCCGACTGGACCGAGCTGATGGAGCGGGTCGGGCTCGGCGACAAGCGCGACACCGTGTTCAAGAAGCTGTCCGGCGGACAGCGCCAGCGGCTGTCCGTCGCGCTGGCGCTGATCGGCCGGCCGCGCGTGGCGGTGCTGGACGAGCTGACGACCGGGCTCGACCCGCAGGCCCGCAGGGACACCTGGGAGCTGGTCGAGCAGATACGGAACTCAGGGGTGACGATCGTGCTGGTCACCCACTTCATGGAGGAGGCCGAGCGGCTCTGTGACCGGCTCGCGCTCATCGACGAGGGCAGGGCGGTCGCCACCGACACGCCCGCCGGGCTGGTCGCGCAGGTGGGCGGGGAGCGGAAGGTGCGGTTCCGGCCCTCGGCGCCGGTCGACGACGCCGTGCTGCTGGCCCTGCCCGAGGTGCACGAGATCAGCAGGAGCGGCGGCGAGATCACGGTCAGCGGCTCGGGCGACCTCGCCCCCGCGGTCACCCTCGCCCTCGCCCAGCACCAGGTCGTTCCCGGGAACCTGCGCACCGAGCAGGCCACGCTCGACGACGCGTTCCTCGCACTCACCGGAAGGAAGCTGTCATGAGGAAGATCCTCATCGTGGAGACCAAGCTCCACCTGCGCGACTGGCCGACCATGTTGTTCACCGTCGGCCTGCCGGTCGCCCTACTGGTCCTGCTGGGGCTCAGTATCCCGGGGCTGTCCAAGATCGGCGCGTTCGGGCTGCGGGGCGTGGACGCGACCCTGCCGGCCATGATGACGTTGCTGTCGCTGCTCGTGCTGGCCTGCAGCGTGGTGCCGGCGGTGCTGACGTCGTACCGGGAGCAGGGCGTGCTCAGGCGGATGTCGACGACACCCGTGCATCCCGCGCGGCTGCTGGTCGTGCAGCTGCTGATCAACCTGGCCATGGCAGCCATCGCCACGGCCATCCTCATCGTGTCGGCCCGGCTGGTGTTCGGCGCGGCGGCGCCGCGGCATTGGGGATGGTTCGTGCTGGTGTTCCTGCTCGGCACCGCCGCGCTGCTGGCGATCGGGCTGGTGATCGCCGCACTGGCGCCCAACGGAAAGTCCGCGCCCGGGATCGGGGCGGTGGTGATGCAGCCGCTGATGCTCTTGGGGGGTGTGTGGATGCCACACGAGGTCATGCCGGACATGCTGCGGAGGATCAGCGACTTCTCCGTGGCAGGACCGGTTACGCAGGCGCTCAAGGCCGCCTGGGCGGGCCAGGCCCCGCAGCCGCTGCATCTAGCGGTGATCGCCGTCGGGCTGGTGGTGTTCGGGGGCCTGGCCGTGCGCTTCTTCCGGTGGGAGTGAGGCTAGCGCCCGGCCCAGACCGGGCGCGCGCCGGTCACGTTGGTCATCAGGGAGTAGAGCGAGGTGGAGGCGGCGATGAACATGCGGTTGCGCTTGAGCCCGCCGAACACCAGGTTGGCGGTGAACTCGGGCAGCTTGAGCCGGCCGATCAGCGTGCCGTCCGGGTCGTAGCAGAGCACCGCCTTGCCGGCCGCGGCCCAGATCCGCCCGGTGTCGTCCAGCCGCATGCCGTCGAACTTGTCGTCGTCGCCGCCCTCGGCGAAGACCTTGCCACCCGCGAGGGTGCCGTCCTCCCGCACGTCGAACACGCGCAGGTGCCGCTCCTTGGTGTCCGCCACGTAGAGCCGGCTCTCCTCCAGCGAGAAGGCCAGGCCGTTGGGCCTGGCGAAGTCGTCGGCCACGACCCGCACGTCGCCCGCCACCGGGTCCACCCGATAGACGTGGCAGCCGTCGATCTCCTGCTCGGCGGCGAAGCCCTCGTAGTTGCTCAGGATCCCGTACGGCGGGTCGGTGAACCAGATGGAGCCGTCGGAGCGGACGACCACGTCGTTGGGGCTGTTGAGCCGCTTGCCCTCCCATCGGTCCGCGATCACCGTGATCGAGCCGTCGTGCTCGGTGCGGGTGACGCGGCGATTGCCATGTTCGCAGGAGATCAGCCGGCCCTCGCGGTCGAGCGTGTTGCCGTTGACGTAGCCGGACGACCGGCGGAACGGCCCGACCGCGCCCGTCATCTCGTCCCAGCGCAACATCCGCTCGTTGGGGATGTCGCTCCACACCAGGAACCGGCCGGCCGGGAAGTACACCGGGCCCTCCGACCAGCGGGTGCCGGTGTAGAGCACCTCGATCACGTCGTCTCCGGCGACCGCGGCGAACCGCTCGTCGAGCACCTCGAACTCGGTGGGGATCGTCTTCGTCATGGCTCCCACCATACGCCGTTCGGTTTGTGAGAGAAATGACGAGATATCATCCTGTGGTGGATGATATCGACAGGATGCTGATCGGCCTGCTCCAGGAGGACGCGACGCAGTCGTACGCCGTCCTCGGCCGGGCGGTGGGCCTGTCCAGCGGGGCGGCCCATGAGCGGGTGCGCAAGCTGCGCGAGCGGGGCGTGATCAGGCGGACCACGATCGAGGTCGACCAGGCCGCACTGGGGCGGGCCGTGACGGCGTACGTGCTGGTCGAGGGGAGCACGTGGATGGGCGACAGCGCCAGCCGGCTGGCGGCGATCCGCGAGATCGAGGAGGCGCACGTCATCGCCGGGCCCGCGTCGGTGCTGCTCAAGGTCCGTACGGCGGGCACGCGGGAGCTGCAGGACGTGCTGCGGCGGGTGTTCGAGGTGGACGGCGTGACGGGGACGCAGACGGTCGTCGTCCTGGAGACGTTCTTCGAAAGAATCCTCAAGTAAACTCCAGGTATGACCAAGGTCGCCTGGAACGCCAAGGAGCTCACAGTCGGGGAGCTGGCCGAGCGCAGCGGCGTCGCCGTCTCCGCCCTGCACTTCTACGAGGCCAAGGGGCTCATCAAGAGCCGTCGTACAGCCGGCAACCAGCGCCGTTACGGCCGCGACAGCCTGCGCAGAGTCGCGTTCATCAGGCTGGCACAGCGCATCGGGATCCCGCTCAAGACCATCAAGGACGCGCTGGCCGAGCTGCCGGACGAGCGCACGCCCACGCGTGACGACTGGGCGAGCCTGTCGGCCGCGTGGCGCAGCGAGCTGGACGATCGCATCCTGCAGTTGCAGCGGCTGCGGGACGACCTGACGGACTGCATCGGGTGCGGCTGCCTGTCGCTCGACCGGTGCCCGGTGGCCAACCCCTACGACCGGCTGGGCGACGAAGGGCCGGGCGCCCGGCGCATCGACACCAAGCTGTGCCCGCCGCAGGTGTGCTGCACGACGGCGCCGGCATCGCCACGCTCGGGATCGACCACGTGATCGTCATCACGGCCGGAGCTGGGACTGGCGAGAAGCTCGCGGCCCTCGCCCCGCCTTTCAGGGCTGTGGGACTGGCGAGAAGCTCGCGGCCCTCGCCCCGCCTTTCAGGGCTGTGGGACTGGCGAGAAGCTCGCGGCCCTGACCCCCGCCTTTCAGGGCTGACGGGGCGCCTTGGCCGGCGGGACGATGAGGGTGGGCCGGTGCGCGTGGTGCAGCACGTGGTTCGAGACGCTGCCCAGCAGCACCGACCTGACCCCTGCCAGGCCACGCGAGCCCGTCACGATCAGCGAGGCGTCGATCTCGTCGGCGACGTCCACGATCGTCTTCCAGATCGACTCGTTGTCGGCGACCGCCCTGTAGGTCACGTCGGCGAGCCCCGACGCGATCGCCAGCTCGGCGCCTTCCTTCGCATGCTGCTCGGCCTGGACCTGCGCCTCGTCCTCGGTGCCCGGGTCGATCCCGGCCGCGGCAAGCGGGTACTTGCGCAACTGCACGAGCAGCGGCTCCCACACCGTGAGAACGACGGTCGGCTCGGCCGAGAGATGTTTGGCGGCGAACTCGATCGCGGTCCGCGCGTCGGCCGAGCCGTCGTAGGCGACAAGGATGGTCATGGCGTGCTCCCCTTCGCTTCAGTCATCCGCTAAAGCACCGGAGTGATCACGCCAATTCCGTAGGACCTTGTCTGGTTTGTCACATCGTTCCGAAGACCAGGTCGAGCCTGTCGAGGCGGTCGGGGTCGGACAGGATGTCGAGGGCGGCGATCCTGCCGTTGCTGACGGTGAAGGCCAGGACCCCCTTCGGCTGCTCATTCTCCAGGCTGACGAGCCCCACGGCGCCGTTCACCAGCACCGGCTCGACGCGACGTGCGGTCGTGTACCGCTGGAAGTTGAGAGCCTGTCCGGCCACGGCCTCGGCGCCGCGGATCGTCCACAGCCCGCCATCGGCGTCAACGCGCATCACGACGCCGGGGTCGAGGATTTCGAGCAGCGCCTGGAAGTCGCCACCGCGCGCGGCGGCCAGGAAGGCCTCGACGACCTGCCGCTGGCGGCTCAGGTCGGGGTCCGGCGGCGGGACGGTGCCGCGTACGCGCTGGCGTGCGCGGCTGGCCAGCTTCTTCGCCGCGTCCGGCGAGCGGTCCACAATCGCGGCGATCTGCTCGAACGGCACCGCGAACATGTCGTGCAACACGAACGCCAGCCGCTCGGCCGGGCTGAGCGACTCCAGCACCACCAGCAGCGCCAACCCGACGGCGTCGGCGATCAAGGCCTGCTGCTCGGGGTCGCCGCCGTCCTCGCGGCTGACGACCGGGTCCGGCAAGTGCTGCTCAAGGGACGCCTCGCGCCGCGCCGTACGGGCGCGGAGCATGTCCAGGCACACCCGGCCGACGACCGTGGTGAGCCAGCCGGCCAGGTTGCCGATAGCGCCGGAGTCCGTACGGCTGAGCTTCAGCCACGCCTCCTGCACAGCGTCCTCGGCCTCGGCGAGCGAACCGAGCATCCGGTACGCCACCGCCTTGAGATGCGGGCGGTGCTCCTCGAACTGGCCGGCCAGAAAGTCGTCAGCGTCCACGGTCACATCCTTCGTCAGGGCTCCTACGTCCTTGACGTATCGGACCCGGCAAACGTGACGCGCTGTAGGATCCGCGGGGCAGACCCGCACGCCGAAACGCCATCGTGTGGATCTCCACACGCCAGAACTCACTCGCCCAGTCAGGGTGCGTGACGGGGGCGAGCTGTCATCGGCGCTCGTAGCCTCCGACGTGGGGCGCGTCAGGGGTTGGAAACTGCTCTCGGATAAGTGTCCATGAGTGTCTTTTAGGTGTCACGAGTGCTGTATGATCTTGTGCATGAACCTGACGGAATGGGCACGCGCACAGGGGATCGCCCCGCGTACTGCGTACCGCTGGTT